>NZ_JBYNRX010000037.1:0-38829 GCF_057785375.1 Roseiflexus sp. | reverse complement strand
GAGATGGTGATGCCGGGCGACAACATCGAGATGATTGTGGAGTTGATCGTGCCGGTGGCGATCGAGGAAGGGTTGCGCTTCGCCATCCGCGAAGGCGGACGCACCGTCGGCGCAGGCGTCGTCTCGGCGATTGTCGATTAGACGATGCGCAATGCAATCCAGGCGTCTGCTGCGGCCTGCGTTCCTGCCGGGCCCTGGTAGACGCCTGATTTATGTATCAGCAGTGCGTATCTGCTGGTAGAAAGCATGATCGATAATGACGGTTGTCAAAGACAAAGATAAAGAGTCGCAGAATGCGCTGGCGCGCGCATTTCAGAATGCTATTGTGCAACCAATGCGCGAGTCGCGCGCGGAGATGCGCAAAGTCGTCTGGCCCACCCGCGAAGAAACAATCCGTCTGACGGTTGTTGTTATTCTGCTATCAGCAGTGATGAGCGCTATTCTGTTTGCAGCGGACGCCCTCTTCTCATGGCTGCTGCTTCTGCTGCAGAATGCGGTTGCAACGCTTTAGCGTCTTCGGAGGCGAGGAAAGCCGTGGCTGAAGAGAAAAAAGAACAGGCAATCCAGGACGAGTCGGATATACGTGATGATGATCGTCGCTGGTATGTGATCCATACCTACTCTGGCTACGAGAACAAAGTCAAACAGAATCTGCTCCATCGCATCGAGACGATGGAAATGCGCGATCAGATTTTCAATGTGATCGTGCCAACTGAAGAAGAAATTGAAATCAAAAATGGTCAGCGCCGCACGGTTCAAAAGAAAGTGTTTCCTGGATATGTGCTGGTGCAGATGAAAATGAACGACAACTCCTGGTATGTCGTTCGCAACACGCCGGGCGTGACCAGTTTCGTCGGGCACGGGAACAAGCCGACGCCGCTCGAGGAGGATGAGGTGAAGGCGATCCTGAAGCAGATGGAACAGGAAGCGCCCAAGGTGAAGGTGAGTTATCAGGTTGGTCAGGCGGTCAAGATTACGGATGGTCCGTTCACCGACTTCGAGGGGATCGTGGACGCCATCGACCATGAGCGTGGTCGGGTGCGGGTGCTGGTCTCGTTCTTCGGTCGCGAGGCGCCGGTGGAACTGGACTTCCTCCAGGTGACGCGCCTGGTCGAATAGTTGTGCGAAGGAGCGCTCTGTGGCCAAAAAGGTTACCGGGGTAGTGAAGCTGCAACTGCCTGCTGGCAAGGCGACGCCTGCGCCGCCGGTCGGTCCGGCGTTGGGCGGTTACGGCATCAATATCATGGCGTTCGTCAAGGAGTATAACGAGAAGACATCGTCTCAGGCGGGGAGTATTATCCCGGTCGAAGTGACGATCTATTCGGATCGCTCATTCACGATCACGCTGAAAACGCCGCCAGCCGCCGATTTGCTGCGCAAGGCGGCAGGTGTCGAAAAGGGTTCCGGTACGCCAAATCGGAAGATCGCGGGAACTATCACGGCAAAACAACTGCGGCAGGTGGCCGAGCAGAAGATGGCGGATCTGAATGCCAATAGCATCGAAGCCGCCGAGAAGATCATTGCCGGCACGGCGCGCAGTATGGGGATCAAGATCGTCGAGTAATCGTGAGTATGTGGGAGGGGTCGCCCCCGCTGGCACCACAAGGAGTGTCTGCTATGCCACGCCGCCACGGCAAAAAGTATCTCGATGCGCTGAAAAAGATCGACCGGCAACGTCTCTATACGCCGGAAGAAGCGATCAAATTGCTGAAGGAAACGTCGTTTACCACATTCGACCCGACTGTTGAGGTGCATTTGCGGCTCGGTATCGATCCGCGCCACGCCGATCAGACGATCCGAACCACAGTCTCATTGCCGCATGGCACTGGCAAGACGGTGCGGGTGCTGGTGTTCGCGCAGGGTGAAGCGGCACAGGCTGCCCGTGAGGCGGGCGCCGATTTCGTCGGCGCCGATGACCTGATCGCCCGGATCGATAAGGAGAATTTCTTCGATTTCGATATCGCCATTGCGACCCCCGATATGATGGGGAAGGTTGGGCGCATCGGGCGTAAACTCGGTCCACGCGGGTTGATGCCGAATCCGAAGAGCGGGACGGTCGTGCAGCCTGAGGATCTGCCGCGCACGATCCGTGAGGTGCGCGGCGGGCGCGTTGAGTTCCGCAATGATAAAACCGGTCTGCTGCACGTGGCGGTCGGGAAACTGAGTTTCAACGAGCAGCAGATCTATGACAATATCGCTGCGTTGATGGAGGCGGTCAAAGCCGCGCGCCCCGCTGCTGCAAAAGGGACGTATATCAAGAGTGTGACTTTTGCCAGTACGATGAGTCCTGGTGTTCGAGTCGATCCGTCGGCGGCGCAGGCAATGAAATCCACTGCCTGAAACGGTTGATGAAGAGGAGTTGCTCTCGCGTATAGCACTGCCGAACTCGTTTCGGCGTACAGGTCAATAATGTAAGCGCCGCAGACAGCGGGTGCGTGTGCTTAATGGCTGCGTGCCGCCCGCCGAGGCAGCTTCCCGATCCGACGCGATAGGTGTGTTCGCGGGTTGCTGCGTTTGTGTGCGGCAACCCGCGTTTTTTTATGACTGAAAGGAGGTGAAATCAGTGCCAACCCAGCGTAAGATCGAGACCGTCGCCGATCTGAAACAGCGCCTCGAGCGCATGCAGGTTACCGTTGTTGCCGACTATCGAGGACTGTCGGTTGCCGATATGACCGACCTGCGCAAGAAGTTGCGCGACAGCGGCGCCGAATTTGTGGTGGCAAAAAATACGCTGACGCTGATCGCTGCGCGCGAGACGGGTCACGAGGCGATTGAACCGCTGCTCGAAGGACCGACGGCTCTGGCGTTTGCGTATGACGATGTGCCAAAGTTCGTCAAAGCGATCAATGAGTTCAACCGTGGTCCAAAAAAGATTACGGTGCGCGGCGGGTTGCTCGGCACAACGCTTCTCAAGGAGAATGTGCTCGATACCGTCGCCAGTTTGCCGACGAAAGAGGAAGTGCGTGCGCAGGTGCTCGGCGGACTGGTGGCGCCGGTCACCGGTCTGGCGGGCATTATCGCTGCGCCGGTCAATGATATTGTCCAGCTGCTCGATGCTACGTCGAAGAGTATTCTCTACGCACTTCAGGCGCGCGTTGATCAGTTGCAGCCATCGTCAACTTCATAACGTCCATGTCCCTGCATCATCCGCAGGAACACGGCGAATTCGGTGGAGACGCTTTCTATTCTCAATAAGGAGAAACAACATCTATGGCTAGCGAAAAAGTCGAGGCAGTCATTGCGGGTATCGAGGCGCTGAACGTCCTCGAACTGGTGGAATTGAAGAAGGAACTGGAGTCGCGCTGGGGGGTGACCGCTGCTGCTCCGGTGATGCCGATGGGTGGGATGATGATGCCCGCAGCCGCAGCCGCGCCTGCGGCGAGTGATGGCGGAGCCGCAGCCGCGCCTGCGGTCGAGGAGAAGACGGAGTTCGACGTCATTCTGTCTGCCATTGGTCCAAACAAGATCCAGGTCATCAAGGCGGTGCGCGAACTGACGAATCTGGGGCTGAAGGAGGCCAAGGACCTGGTCGAAGGCGCGCCCAAGCCGGTGAAGGAGGGCGTCAGTAAGGAAGAGGCGGAAGCGGCAAAGGCAAAACTGGTCGAGGCGGGCGCTTCGGTCGAGATTAAGTAGTCGCCTCGGACAATGGATCGTTGCCCTGTCTCCTTGTGCGCTGTCACCGGATAGGATAGTCGACGAGCGGTATAGTGAGCCTGCGCTTGCGCAGGAACAGAGCGGAGGGGGTGTGTAGATGTTGCAGGCTGCACCCCCTTCGCTTTTTAGCAGCGTGCCGACGTCTTGTCTGTACAGCAGACGCGCCCGTTGTTGGAGCGACTCCTCCGGCGTGGATAGCGAGCGCTTGCAGGATGCACAGCAAACCGGTCAGATGGCCATTCACGGTCGGTGGCGGTTGCAACGTTCACGGAATGGCACAGCAACATCCACATTCGAGGTTTAGCGTCGTCGGAGAGGGACGTGTGGATGCGCCGGTTGGGGTGTAATGCGTGACCCGCTGCGCGTGCGGATCGACAATGACGACGTCGCGCAATCCGTGCCCCAGATAGAATGGCGGGTTGAGCACAACGTCTTTGTATTCGTATCCCGCGCTGATCACTTCGATAACCGCGACGGGCAGGATGGTCAGCGCTGTATCCTGGGCTGGTGGCGGTTCGCAAAAGATGGCAATATCCGGTCGCTTGAGCGAACCGTCGGGGAAGCGGATCGCAACGTCGGCAAGGTGGTAACACATGCACGCGCTGCTCCTGTCCGCCAATGGCGCAATTGACGCCCGGATCCGGTCAACGATCATTTGGTGACGTGAACCGGGTTGCGCTTCCCAGGTGGGGATGCCTGCCGTTCGTTCGAGTTTGATTGCGCCAATACGCAGCAATTCAGACAGTTCATCACTGTTGGGAGCATACGGATTGGACACGCTGATCTCCTCTGCTTATGCCGCTGCCCAGAAACCGAAGACACGCGCCATTTCACGTAACGCAGATTGAGCGCCGGCCACATTGTAGCCGGAGGCGGCTGCTTCGAGAATGGCGGCGCTCAACGTGCTGATCTGTGTCAGCGCCTTTGGCGTGTCCAGGTCATCGTCGAGCGCGGCAAAGTATGCCTGAGCGAATGGTTCCGGGTTCAACGGATCGCCCTTTGAGTCGCCCTGCACTGCGAGCGCCGCTTTGAGCCGTTCGACTTGCTCCTCTGCTAGCGGTACATCGAACCGGACGTATTCAAAGTCGTTGCGATAAGGGAAGGAGAGCAGATACCAGCGCAGTGCATCGGCGCTGTGCTGTTTGAGCGCATCCTTGATGAATACCAGATTGCCGAGCGACTTGCTCATCTTTTGACCGTCGAGCCACGCCAGCCCGCCATGCACCCAGAAGTGCACGAACGGGCGTTTGCCGGTGTATGGTTCGGTCTGCACGATTTCAGACGGATGGTGGGGGAAGATCAGGTCGCGCCCGCCGCCGTGAATATCGAGTTGCGGTCCAAGGTAGCGGGTAGCCATCGCGGTGCATTCGATATGCCATCCGGGGCGTCCTTCTCCCCAGGGACTGGGCCAGGTCGGTTCGCCGGGACGACTGCGCTGCCAGAGTACGAAGTCGAGCGGGTCGTCTTTGAGCGGGTCATTCGGGTTGTTGCCGCGTTCGTTTGCCAGCGCCAGCAACTCTTCGTACCCTTCCACCCGCGCCATTGCGCCGTAGGTCGGTTCGGTCGAGACATCGAAATAAACGTTGCCGTTGCGCACATAGGCGTGTCCCAATTCGACCAATCGCGCGATAATCGGGATCATTGCGGCGATTTCTTCCGACGCTTTCGGAAAAAAGTCGGGCGGGATGAGATTGAGCGCCCGACAGTCTTTGACAAACTGTTCAGTTTCGCGACGCGCCAGTTCGTCCCAGGGAATGCCGTCGCGCGCAGCGCGTTCGAATAACGGATCATCGACATCAGTGGTATTCTGGCAGTAGCGAACCGTACCGCCACAGTGACGGATGTAGCGGATCAGTACATCGAAGATCAGGAATGTATGGGCATGACCGACATGCGTCGTATCGTAGGGAGTGACGCCGCACACGTATAACGTGAGCGGACGATCGCGCGGGATGAGCAACTCGGCTTTCTGACCGCGCAGGGTGTCGAAGAGCCACATGACTGGAAATGTCCTCCTGGTACGGGAAGAGGGAAATGCAAGCGACGCCGGGTGTGCAGCGGATCCAGTAGTATTATAGCACAGGGGTCGGATCGGCAAAGATATGCATATCGGCATCGACATCAGTCGGATGGCGACGACGGCGCGTACCGGCACCGAGCACTATACCAGCGAAGTAGTGGCGGCGATTGCGCGGCGCGATACGGTCAATGCTTATACGCTCTACTGCAACCAGCCGCCTGCGCGCCTGCCGCCGCTCGGCGCGAACATGACCGTGCGCTGCATCCCGCTGCCGCGTCTCTGGACGCACGTGCGACTGTCGGGCGAGGTGCTGCGGCGTCCGCCGGATGTGCTGTTCATTCCGGCGCACGTGCTGCCGCTTGGCGCGCCGCTCGTCCGCCATATGCGAACCGTGGTGACAGTGCACGACCTGGGGTATCTGCGTTACCCGGAGGCGCATACTGCGGCGCAACGGCTTTACCTTCGGTTTTCGACGATCTGGAGCGCGCGCGCCGCCAGCCATCTTATTGCCGTCTCCGCAGCCACGCGCAGCGACCTGGTGCGGCTGGCGGGGGTCTCACCAGCGAGCATCACGGTCGTGCATCATGGCGTTGCGGAGCGGTTCCGCCAGCCGGTTGCCGACCCGGCGCGGGCAAGAGCGATTGTTGGCGGGGACGAACCGTATTTTCTGTACGTCGGCACGGTGCAGCCGCGCAAAAATCTGGTGCGGGTCATCGAAGCCTTTGCAGATACCAGCAGGCGATTGGCAGACGCCGGCATTGCGCCGATCCTGGTAATTGCCGGTAAACGTGGCTGGCTCAGCGAAGGCATTGCGCAGCGCGCCGCCGAATGTGGTGTTGCCCATCGTGTGCGGTTCGTCGGGTATGTGGCGGACGATGATCTTCCGGCGCTCTACCGCGAGGCGCTGGGGTTCGTCTTTCCATCACTGTACGAAGGATTTGGAATGCCGGTGCTCGAAGCGATGGCGTGCGGCACGCCGGTGCTGACGTCGAATAGTTCGTCGTTGCCGGAGGTGGCAGGCGATGCCGCGCTGATAGTCGATCCGCTCGATGTCGGAGCCATTGCGGAAGGTCTGGCGCGCCTCGCCTGCGACGCGGCGCTGCGCCAGGATCTGCGCCAGCGCGGGTATCAGCGCGCTGCACAGTTTACGTGGGACCGCTGTGCTGAAGAGACGTTACGGGTTCTGTACGGCTGAAAGAGGGATGTGTGTTTTCATTCGCCGCTCGCGCTCGCTCGACAATGGCGCGGATCTCGCCGCAGGTCTGGCGTGTTCTGGCGCACAGTCTGCTTTTCGGGCTGGCTGGCAGCATTGCCGATCTGCTCTTCAACTTCTACCTGGTAAGCCTGGGGTATGGCGCCGACACTGCCGGTCTGATGGCAACGGTGTATCGCGGCGCAGGGGCGTTGCTCGGATTGCCGCTCGGCGTCCTGATTGACCGTTTGGGCGCTCGGACGCTGCTTGTGGCAGGAGCGATCAGTTTTGGCATTGCCTATGCGTTGTTGTTGATGGTGTCGCAACTCTGGGCGCTGATCCTGTTCGTCTTTCTGGCGGGTGCAGCGAATGTACTGGCGCTGACGGCGGTGGTGCCGTTGCTGACGGGCATCACCAGTGCGGGGGAGCGAGCCGCAGTATTCGGTATGAACGCATCGGCAGGGTTGATCATTGGTCTGGTCGGCAGTAGCGTTGGCGGATTGCTGCCCGGCGCGGCGGCGCTGGTGCTGGGCGTCGATGCGCGTGACACCGATGCCTACCGGCTGGCGCTGTCGGTCGTCGTCGTGCTGGGATGCGTCTCGGTGGCGCCGGTGCTGATCGGGTTTCGTGCCAGCCCCGCGGCGACTGAACCAAGCGCCGTGGTTGCCGCCGAACCGCTGCGGCCGGCGACTTCGCTGCGTCTGGTGCGCTTCGCACTCCCCTCGCTTCTGCTGGGGATCGGCGGTGGTCTGTTTCTACCGTTCCAGAACCTCTTCTTCCGTACCGTATTCGGGCTGAACGACGCGGTCGTCGGGGTGATGCTGGCGATGGGAGCGCTGGGCATGGGGCTTGGGGCGCTCATGGGCGCGCCGGTCGCTGCGCGTTTGGGGTTGCGGCGCGCGGCGAGCCTGCTGCGCTTTGGAGCAGTGTTTGCGGTGGTCCTGATGCTGACGCCGTTACTGCCAATTGTGGCGGCGGGGTACATGCTGCGTGGCACATTCATTGCTGCAAGTTACCCATTGAATGACGCGCTGGTGATGCAGTTGACGCCGGCGCAGCAGCGGGGAGTCGCCATCAGCCTGATGAGTGTCCTCTGGTCGCTCGGCTGGTCGGCATCGGCGTGGGTTAGCGGGCAAATTCAGGTGACCTTCGGTTTCACGCCGGTGCTGGCGGCTTCGCTTGTGGCGTATGTATTATCGGCATGGGCGATCTGGACGATACGGGAGAGTCAGGGTTGAAGGTTGAAAGTTGAAGGTGCGAAGGTTGTTTTCCCTCCTTCGCGCCCCTTCGTGCGCTTCGTGGATCATCTGAGTCCACCAAGGACACGAAGGCGCACGAAGGGGGGAAGTTGTTCTGATGAAGCTCACACAACGGCGCAACGGCACAGAGGGCCCGCTCGATCGGACGTACCTGCGAGCGGAGGAGCGCTGTATTCTCATTTCTTCGTGCCTCTTCGTGCGCTTCGTGGATCACAAAAGGTCGTCCACTGAGGGGCGCCCCTACGATGCGCCGAATGTTTGTCGGGCAATCGCTGCGGCGCGCTGGAGGAGATCAGGGGCGTCGGCGGGCAGGGTTACGACGCCGGGCAGGCGGCGGAACCAGGCGGGCTGGCGGCGCGCAAAGGCGTGGGTGTCGTACTTGAGGCGAGCGACGGCTTCTTCGAGTGTGGCGCGCCCCTCGAAGTACGGGCGAAATTCGCGGTACCCCAGCCCCGACATCGCGGGCAGGTCCCAGTGATAGCCGCGCTCCAGCAGTCCGCGCACTTCGTCGAGCAACCCGGCAGCCATCATTGTATCAACACGCGCATCGATACGGTCGTACAACACCGGCGCCGGCAGGGTCAGCCAGATGGTGGTGGTGCGGTAGGGAGGCGGCTGCATCGAACGCTGCTCAGAGATCGGTTTGCCTGTGACTTCGTAGACTTCCAGGGCACGAATGATGCGGCGCACATTGCCCGGGAGAATACGAGCAGCGGCAACCGGATCGACTGCCTTGAGACGCGCATAGAGCGCTTCGGCGCCCAGGTCCGCCGCCTGACGTTCGAGCGCAGCGCGAATGTCGGGACGCGGCGCAACGCGCGGCAGTTGCCACCCCTGCAACACCGCCGCCAGGTACTGCCCGGTTCCTCCCACCAGCAGCGGTGACTTCCCGCGCGCCGCAATGTCAGCGATCGCGGCAGTCGCCATATCCTGGTACAGCGCCAGCGAAAAATCTTCATCCGGATCGACGACGTCGATCAGGTGATGGGGCACAGCCGCACGTTCAGCCGGCGTCGGCTTGGCGGCGCCGATGTCCATCCCCCGATACACCTGGCGCGAATCGGCGGAAACGATCTCACCGTCGCATAACCGCGCCAGGTGCAGGCTCAGCGCCGTCTTGCCGACGGCGGTCGGACCGACAATGGCGAGAAGAGGTATCACTCAGGAGCGCCCTTGCACCGTACAACCTTCAACCTTCCTGCCCTAACCAAGCCAGATCGGATTGGTCCATGCCTTTCGACCCGTCTCGTCCACCACCGTTACTCGAATGTACGGAACCTCGCGGATCCACGGCACAGGCAGTTCGCACGCTGTGATCGCCTGACCTAACTGACGCTGCGAGCGTTCGTCGGGACCAGAGACGAACACAGCGCGCGCCGGGGAGCAGCGCACTGCCACCCGTCGATCATCGATATCGACATCGTCGATCTGCGGTCCCTGGGAGGAATAGAACGCGCCGGTCTTGAGCGCCTCCAGGATCGCGTCGGGAGACAGTTCCTCAGCGCGCACCTGCACCCATGCCACGAATGTGTCGGGACGAATGTAGAAATGCGCATCATCGGCGGCGTATGCCAGCAGTCGCTTTCCCTTTGCCAGCATCATATCGCCGAAATACCAGCTATCGCCGCGGTCGTTGTCCCAGGCGGCGGTGGCGTTGAAGACCTCGACGGCGTGGGCGGCGTTGATTGATAAGCCGTCTTCGAGGGTCAAATTGTACCAGGCAGGATGGGCAATGCCAACGAACGCGCCTGCTGCGGCGGCGCGCGCCGCGAGCGCCGGTCCGGTCTCGTCGGAAGCGGTTGGCGCAAAGTCAGGCGGCAAACCGACCGCGACGATATGCCACAGCCGACCGGCGGATGTCTGTGGGGCGTGCAATTCCGCGCCGAGAAGGGTAGTGAACTGCGCGCTGCGGAAAGGGCGGGTATCGGTGATTGGAAAATAGTGCTGGGGCAAAAAATGGTCGGTCAGCGCCAGAAAATCGTACCCCTGCGCGCGATAGGCGGCGACAACGTCCTCCGGCGACAGTTCACCATCGGAGACAGTGGAATGGGTGTGCAGATTACCGCGGTAGAAACGACCGGGCTTGCGGAATGGCAGTTGATCCATGGGTTTCCTTGTACTCTCCCTTCACCTCTCTTGTTGCCGTAGCAGGAGTATTGTACACTGTGTGATGGGAGTTGCTGCGAGCAGCGCGAGGGGCGAGGGGCGGGGGGCGAGGGGAAAGGCGAGAGAGGCGAGGCGAGAGGGTGTGAGGGGCGAGGCGAGAGGGTGCGAGGGTGCGAGGGGCGAGGGGCGAGGGGCGAGGCGAGAAGGGTGCGAGGGGTAGGTTGAAGGCGGGAGAGAGTTGAACGTAGAACGTTGCGGGTGGGAAAGAGGTTGCAGGTGATGATGTAAGTCTATAATCCTGGATGTCGAAAGCACGCCAGTCGTGCAGGAGATACTGATGAGCCGCATTTACAAACTTCCTCTTGTGCTTGAACCGCAGCCGGAAGGCGGTTATACGGTAACCTCGCCTTTGCTGCCCGAATTAGTGAGTGAGGGAGATACGATTCAGGAAGCGTTGCACAATGCCAGTGATGCATTGCAGGCGCTTCTGGATGGTTGGGAAGCATTAGGGCGACCCATACCCGCCGTCTTGCACCCCTCGCCTCCAGATGCGCCCATCTGGGTTGAAACCGTTGTGGCAGCGCCGTGAAGTACCGCGAGATAGTTGCCAGATTGAAAGATCTGGGTTGTGAAGAAATTCCGCGAAAGAGCCAGGGTTCACATCGAATCTGGCATAATCCATGCACAGGACGTATTGCTCCGCTGCCAGATTGGGGGTCAAAAGACATCAAGATGGGTACATTACGAGCATTTTTGCGACAGTTGGGCATTGATTGGGATGAATTCCAAAAGCAATAGCGGGAAGAAATGGACGCGATTTGTCATATCTCCCGATCTTCGGAAGGAGTATGAATATGGCTAACGTGCTTTATTTCGCCTATGGCTCGAACATGTGCTCGGCACAGATGCGAAAGCGCATACCGGACGCTGAAAAGATCGGCGTGGGCAGGCTTGCAGGCTACGCTCTGGTATGGGAAAAACAGAGTAAATATAGATGGTTCTGCAAAAGCCAACATCATCGAGCGTGCGGGATCGGAAGTGTGGGGCGTTGTGTATCGGTTGTCTTCCGATGATATGAGGAAAATGGACCAACACGAGGGCGGCTATGAGCATCAGCATGTGACCGTTCTCTTACAGGACGGCGCCGCGCTCGAGACCGTCACATACATCTCTAACCAGAGAACACAGGACATTCTGCCAACCCGTGAATACTGGCAACTGGTAGTGGACGGCGCCGAAGAACATCACCTGCCTGCCGACTACATCGCTACGCTCAGAAACGTCATGTGCCGTGATGGGTCATGAGGCGCGCTTCTTTCTGCCGCAACACCGGCCCTTACGTTCTCTGTCCGGTATGACCACAAGAACGGACACTTCTGTGGGCGCCTGCAAGGGTTGTTGTAATAATGGCATTCCTGCGGACCACCGGGAGTCGCCCCGACGATCACAACCGCTATAGTGGCAGGGGCAGGCCTCTGTGCCTGCCCCGTCTGCAATCGATACATCACCTCCGTCGCGGGCGACAACGCCAAGTAACGGTCAGGTCGATCGTGTCAGAAAGCCGCGTTCCTCCAGCAGCGCCACAATGCGCCGCGCACACTCGTCCGGCGTGGTATCGACCGTTGTGAGGTGCACTTCCGGCGCCACCGGCGGCTCGTAAGGGTCGTCGATGCCAGTAAAGCCGGTGATCGCGCCGCGTCGAGCGCGGGCATACAGTCCTTTGGCGTCGCGCTGTTCGCAAACTTCGAGCGGCGTATCGACAAACACCTCGAAGAAGCGGTCTTCTCCAACCATTTTGCGGCACTCGTTGCGCGCAGCGCGGTACGGACTGATTGCTGCGCAGATCGCCACCCCGCCGTGTCGCGCGATTTCACCGGCGACGAACCCGATCCGAAGAATGTTGGTGTCGCGATCTTCACGGCTGAACCCAAGCCCCTTCGACAGATGGGTGCGCACCACGTCACCGTCGAGCAGGGTGCTCTGTCGCCCCCGTTCCAGCAACATCGCCACCAGCGCCTCGGCAATCGTCGATTTCCCTGCGCCACTGAGACCGGTGAACCAGACGCAGAATCCCTGACGGTGACGCGGCGGGTAACTCTGCGCCAGGATTGCCGCCGTTTCGGGGCGGGTGAACCATTCCGGCAGCAGTTTTCCTTTCGCCAGATATTCCTCCCGCACCTGTGTTCCCGAAATCGTCCAGACACGCGCCCCCGGCGGTACGGCGGTTTCTTCAACGTACTCATCGGTGTCGGGGAGATAGACGTATTCGCGGAACGGCACCATCGTAACGCCGATTTCATCCGTGTACTGCGCGACCAGTTCCTGCGCTTCGTATGGTCCGTAGAACGGCCTGCCGCGACTGTCGAGTCCTGGACCGGCGTGGTCGCGCCCGACGATAAAATGGGTTGCGCCGAAATTGCGGCGGATGATCGCATGCCAGAGCGCTTCACGCGGACCGGCCATGCGCATCGCCAGCGGCAGAAGGCTGAGCAGTGTGCGCTGCGGATCGTAGTAACGCTCGACCAATGCGCGATAGATCCGCACTCGACTGTAATGATCAATATCGTCGGGGCGGGTCAGCCCCACCACCGGATGGATGAGCAACGCGCCGCCAACCTCCGCCGCAGCGCGCTTCGTCAGTTCTTCGTGGACGCGGTGGAGCGGATTGCGCGTCTGAAAGGCGACAACGCGCTCTGCTCCCATTTCGTGCAGAATCGACCGCACTTCAGCCGGCGTGCGACGCAGTTCCACAAAATCGTAGTAGCGTGGCAGACGCACCACCCGCAGCGTGCCAGAAATGTACGTGTCACCCCACGTGCTCATTTCCGAAACCAGTGGGTGGCGCGGATCGTTGGTGCCGAGCGTCAGGCGCGCTTCCAGGCTGGCATCCCAGGAGAACGCCTCTTCGATATCCATCACGGCGATCAGTTCGTTTCGCGCATCGCGAAGCGCCACGCGATCACCAAGGCGCGCCAGCGTCTTACCATCGACCGGTAGTGTAATCGGCAGCGGAAAGAGCGTGCCGTCCGCCAGTCGCATTTCGTGCAGCACACGTTCGTAGTCGGCACGGCCCATGAAACGGTCGAGCGGCGAAAAGCCGCCGCTTGCCAGCAGTTCGAGATCGCACAGCGCGCGCGCCGAGATCTGGATCGCCGGAAGGCGCACCGCTTCTTCGAGGAGCGCGCGGCGCTCCTCGCCAGACACGAGCAGATTAATCAGACGACCACCATACGGCGGAATGAGTGGCATGAACTATCCTCCAATTGAGCTATCCTCCGGCTCAACATCCAGCGTTGCCCCGCGCAGCCCGGCCGGGGCTGGCAGGTTGAACCGTCTCAACAAGGTAGGCAGTATATCGTAAATCCGCGCGTTGTCGAGTCGTCGTCCGCCGCCGGGATGTTGCGGGTCGTGCCAGATGAACATGCCGTACTGCGCATGGTTGGCGTCATCAGGACCGGTATCGTTCTCCTGAGTGAAAATCCCCTCGCCGCCGATCGTTCCGACGGCGCGCCATCCGAGATCGCCAAAGTAGACGATCAGATCAGGCGCGACGCCGCGCACCGCACGATAGAGTTGCTGCGGCGTGAAGACGCGATTGCCGAGCGAGCATCCATCCGGTCCGGTCATGGCTTCCAGACGCGCTGCGAGATCGGTGCGCACACGTTCGTACTCTGCTGGCGGAATAACCCCCTGTGGCTCACGCCCGCGCACATTGAGAAAGATGCGTCCGTAGTAGCCGCCGGCGCCCCACACGCGCGTGCGCGACCAGTCGACCTCAACCTGATCGAGGTTCGTCGGCGTGTTCGGCGCCGTCTGAACGACCAGATCGCCCTGCTCGATCAGCCACTGGTTGATCCGCACCCCTCCCATCAACGGGCGCGCGCCGTGGTCCGATACGACCAGCACCGCCGTATCGGGTCCACAGTGCGCCAGCAGATCAGCAATCCGCGCATCCACGTGACGGTAGTATGCACGAATCGCGTCAGCAAAGGGCGAATCGGGGACAAACAACGGATGGCGCGGGTCCATATGCTTCCAGAATGCGTGATGGATGCGATCCACCCCCATGTCCACCAGCATCAGGAAATCGGGACGATCCTCTTCGAGCAGCGCCGTTGCCGTGGCGAAGCGCTGGTCGCACATGGCGTAGATGTCGTGCAAGATACGCTGTTTATCGTCGGAACGGAAATCCGGCACATCGAGCAGGTATGGATGTCCCGGCGTCGCGGCTGCGATCCAGGCAGCGATACGTTCAGCCAGCGTCGGCGGAAAGGTGTACTCCACGTTGGTTGAAGGCGCCAGGAAACACGAGACAAGCGCGCCACTGACCGGTGTCGGCGGATAGGTTCCAGGCACGCCGATCACTGCGACGCGCCATCCTGCTTCACCAAGGATGTTCCACAAACGGGGAAACCGAATCGCGCGACTATCGGCGACGACCATGCGTCCGTAGGAGCGATCAGCGCGGTTGCGAAACCCGTAGACGCCAAGTTCCCCGGGGTCGCGCCCGCTCATCATGCAACTCCAGGCAGGCACTGTGATGGCCGGGATGCAACTCTCCAGTTCGCCATAGACCCCCTCTGCCATCAGGCGGCTGAGGGTGGGCAAATCGACGCGCCAGCGGTCGAATACCAGCAATGGTTCAGCGCAATCGAGGCCGATGATGAGTAGTCGAGGATGTGTCACAGGTGAGAACCAAGAAGCAAGAACTGAGAACTAATAGAGCGATCAACCAAAACCCGGACCATCAAGCCGGACCATCAAGGACGTAGAGCGGGCTGACGTTGGCTGAGCCTGTCGAAGCCAACGTCAGCCGCAAGGCGGTCAACACGGGCCATTATTGTGCAACATCTGGTTGTTCGCTCTATAAGAACCAAGAACCCTCTAACCCCTAACCCCTGGTCTATGCCGTCGATAGAGCAACATAGCCGCACCAACGACGGCGGCGAACGAGAGAATATGCACAGTGTTGAACGGCGTCCCCGGGAAGAACCAGGAGTCGGTGCGCAGAAACTCGATAAAGAAGCGCCCGAGCGGGTACCATACCAGGTACATGAGCAGCACGTCGCCATCGTGCAGGCGGTCGCCATAGCGCCGCCAGATCGAAAAGATCAGCGCAAAACCGATCAGGTTCCAGAGCGACTCGTACAGAAACAGCGGGTGGAAGCGCGTCGTTTCCGGGAACGCCGTCAGATCGCGGTAGGGACCGATGCGATGATCGGGATCGATGCGCAACCCCCACGGCAGGGTCGTCGGCGGACCGTACAATTCCTGATTGATAAAGTTTGCCCACCGCCCGATTGCCTGCCCCAGCGGTAAACCGAGCGCAATGGCGTCGGCATAGACCAGGAGCGGAACCTTGCGGACGCGCGCGAACGCCCATAATCCTAACACCCCGAACATAAACCCGCCAAAAATATGCAGGCCCCCCTCCCACACCGCCAGAATACTGACCGGATTGGCGAGGAAGCGTCCAAGTCCCTCCGGTCCGCGCGGCGACTGGATGAAGACATAATAGAGGCGCGCGCCGATCAATCCGGGAATGAGCACCCAGAATAACAGGTCCCACACCGAGTCGCGGTCGAACCCGCGCCGCTCGACGTGGCGCGCGCCAACCCAGGCAGCCGCCAGAACGCCGGTCATGATCAGCACGCCGTACCAGCGCAGCGTCAGCGGACCGAGCTGGATGATAATGGGGTCAACAGGTGGGTACATATGCCTGCGAATGCCTGTCCGAATAACTCTAAGCCTCTGTCATTGCAAGGAGCGTAAGCAACGAAGCATCTCCCTGCGAAGTATACCAGAGTTCTCACCGTAGCATGAGAGCCACGAGGGTGAGAGTCGCAGACCACAGACGCTGCACCTCACAGCAACCGGTCAAAACTGATATAATGGTGCATAGGTGTGAGTCAAAGGGAGCCGTATGTCAATGGTTGCAACTGCCTATCCGCATATTGTCATTGATGACGAGGGCATACCCTGCATTGCTGGCACGACGATGAAAGTCGTCGAACTGGTGCTTGATCAAATTGCGTGTGGCTGGAGCGCTGAGGAATTGCATTTTCAGCATCCCTATCTCTCGCTCGGACAGATCTACTCTGCACTTGCCTACTACTGGGATCACAAGACTGAGATCGACCAGGACATTGCTCGTCGTCAGGCGCGCGTGGCCGCCCTTCGTCAGACAACGCCTGTTGCGCCTTTCATAGAGCGCCTGAAATCACAGGTATAGCGCCTACTCCAGATACCCCAGCTCTCTCAACCGCCGCTGCACAGCGGGATCGTCCACGCCTTCGGCGCGCCGGATCAGCGGCGCGACGGCGCTGGCACGTCGCACGAATGCGCCAAGACGTTCCTGTAGTTCTTCGACGCGCTCCGGCAGGATCGCCGCCAGATTGACTGTTTCGCGCGGATCGGCGTCCAGGTCGTACAACTCGACGTGATCATCGCCGGTCTGGATCAGTTTGTACGAGCCGCTGATCACCGCACGACGCGGCTGGTCGAACCGACGAGCGCGCGCGAGTTCCGGTTGGCGCCGCAGCATGATTCCCAACACATTCTGCAACGGTTCCGCTTCGACAAAGACCGTGCCGCCGTCGGGGTCGGATGCTGGCGACTGCGCCAGCGACCGATCGCGCTCGATGCCGCTGGCAAGCCCGGCGGCGCTCAACAACGTGTGGAAGACGCGCCGCAGTGAAACGGTGTGATCAACCACTGCACTGCGTTGGAAGTCGCCGAATGGATCGCGCACCATCAGTGGTACATGCGCCAGTTCGTTGTATGCCGACACCGTATGCCCGACCAGACCCTTCTCTCCCAGGTGATCGCCGTGGTCGGCGCACACCAGGAGCAACGTCCGGTCGAGCGCGCCGCTTTCGCGCAGACGCCGCAGGAATGCGCCGATATGCGCATCCTGGGTGGCAACTTCAGCGTCGTATACATCACTGAGCAGGCGACGGTAGTGTTCATTCGCACTCGAAAAGGGCGCCAGCCAGCCAAATACATCGCCGTTGAAACGGTGAACATAACGCGCCGCCTCACGATTGCGGATCACGTCTGGTGCAAATTGTTCGAGCATGCGGCGGTCGGGATGGTATGGCGTGTGGACGCCCATGACGTTGATGAAGGCGAAGATCGGCTGATCGTGCGCCACACCACGCCGCTCGATCAGCAGGCGCGCCGCATCGTTGAGCGATTTGGGCGTGTTGCCTTTGAAACTGAGCGCCGTCTGCCATAGCGGCACCATCAAGGGCGTAAAGGCGAATTCCAGCATTGCCTCTGATCGCGCAAATGCATCCTGAATACGGGTGAGCGCCTCCGCCAGACGCCCCTTGAACCACTGGCGGTACCGGCTGATCAAGCCGGGATGTGCGCCGGCCTGGTTGGGGCGCGAGGTCAGCAGACCGCTGTAGTTCAGAAAACTCTCGAAACCGCGCCGCAAACCATTGTTGACCACGCCGACCAACGGATTGTTGCAGAACGCTGCGGTCATATACCCGCCTTCGCGCAGGCGTTCCGCCAGCGTCGGAATGCTTGCAGGAAGTTTCGCCGACGACTGGTTCGTTGCGTGTTCGGAAGCGTAGAGACCGGTAAACATCGACGCATGCGAAGGGATGGTCCATTGCGAAGTGGCGAACACGCGACGGAACAGGGTCGCTTCAGCGGCGAGTTCGTCGAGGTGGGGCGATGTCGGGCGGGAATAGCCGTAGCATGAAAGTCTATCGATACGTTGGGTATCCAGCACGAGCAACACAATATCGGGGCGCCGGCTCACAAAAAATCCTCCTCCGGGAACGGATGTCTCGTTCGGATTCCTTTAGTATAATACCACGCAGCGGGGCGAAGAAGGGGAATGAGCGCCAGGAACGTCGGGGATTCGGCGTTAGAGAACCTTTCTCGCCTCTCGCCTCTCCCATCCATCAAGGACACGAAGGCACACGAAGGGGCAATCCAACCTTCGACCTTTCACCTTCCCACCTGCAACCCGCGACCCTCCCTGCACCCCTCCTCTTCTCACCTCTCGCCGCTCACCGCTCGCCGCTCGCCGCTCGCCGCTCACCGCTCGCCTGCTGCCTATCCAATCGCCATCAACAGGTCACTTGCCTCCCACGCCAGCATGCCGCCGTGCAAAATCATCACTTGCTCGAACCCGCGCCTCATCAGTGCGGCGGCGGCGCGTTCACTGCGGCGGCCGCTGCGGCATACCAGCACGACAGAACGATCACGGTTCACGCTTTCGGGGTGGGTGAGCAGTTCATACAGCGGCAGCAACTCAGCCTGCGGGATGTGCCCCTGGCGATACTCGCGCGGCTCGCGCACATCAATGACGCGCGGCGGGGAGGGACTGCGGATCTGACGCCATAATGCACGCGGTTCAATCGTTGGTATCTGCGATGGCGCACCTCGTTCCGGCAGCAGCGGAATGGCGTCGGGAGGGAGCAGCCGCTTCGGCAGGTTCTGGCATTCGCGAAATGCGCGCACCTCACATTCGTAAATGCACACTGCCGGATCGAGAACGCGGTGGAAGAGATGGTCGATTGCGCGATCTTCGTCCAGAAAATGGTTTTCTCCCACATACTGCGTAAAACCGGTCACATCCATCATCTGGCGCACCGTCTGACGCACCCGCACAAAATAAACCCCGCCACCGCGATCACGGTAGCGGCGCACGATCGTCCGGAGCATCTTGATGCCGCTGACATCACACCGCTGCACGCTGTGCATGCGCAACAGAAGAAATCGCTGAGTCGGGTTTCTGGTCAGCAAGGCGTTCATCTGCTCTTCGACGTGGTTGACGGCGCCAAAGTAGAGATCGCCGAGCACATCGACGACTGCCATCTGCGGGCACATCGGCAGATGCGGCTGATACTCCCAGTGGCGGAAGTCAGCGTCTGGCAGCACGCTCTGGACACGCGGCGCGCTGGTGCGCCACAGATATGCGCCGAGCGACATCAGCACGCCACTGATGATGGCAAATTGCAGCGGCACGAGAAGGGTCGCCGCCAGCGTAATCAGCGAGATCGCGCCATCGACGCGGTCGGCGCGCCAGGTACGCCGGATCGCCTCGTGATCGACCATGCTCCAGGCGGTGATCGCCAGCGCGCCTGCCAGCACCGGGCGCGGCAGATGCGCGATCAGCGGGGCGAGCGGAAACATGGCAAGCAGCACGAAGATGCCGGAAAACGCATTCCCCAGGCTGGTGCGCGCCCCTGCCTGAAAACTCAGCGCCGACCGGTTGAAGGAACCGGAACACGGATAGCCGGAAAAGAATCCAGCGCAGATATTCGCCAGCCCCTGTCCGATAAACTCCTGATTGCTGTCGAGGCGTTGCTGCGAGTGCGTCGCAATCGCGCGCGCGATTGCCGAAGCTTCAACCAGCCCGATGATCGCCACTGCCAGTGCCCCGTTCGCCAGCGCCCCAATCAGGTTCAGGTCGAGCAGCGGCAGATCGGCGAGCGGCGGAAGCGCCTGTGGCAGCGCACCGAGTGTGCGCACGCCCGATTCCTCCAGGCGCAGCGCCCAGGCGATCAGCGACACAACCACCAGGGCGATCAGGAGGGTTGGCAGGCGTCGTTGCAACCGTTGCAGCACAGCGATGAGCGCAATCGTCGCAATACCGAGCAGAAGACTCGGCAGGTGGGTGCGCCCGATCTGTTCTGCGCTCAGAATGAAGGTGTCGATGAGACCGGCGCCCATCGGCAGATCAAGGCGCAGGATGGGCGCAATCTGATTGGAGATGATCAGAATGCCAGCGCCAGCCGTAAACCCGACAGCGACCGAGTCGGAGACGAAATGGACGAGCAATCCCAGACGCGCCAGCCCGAAGATAAGACGCAGCGCCCCCGCCAGAACCGCCAGCATGCCCGCGAGCGTCATGAACTCAGGCGTACCGGGCGCTGCAAGCGGCAGAATGACCGAGAGGGTGAGCAGCGATGCCGTATTCGTCGGACCAGTGTGCAGATGGCTCGACGACCCCCATAGCGCGCCGACGATGGATGCCACAATTGCGGAATACAGCCCCATTTCCGGCGGTAGACCGGCGAGGAGCGAAAACGCCAGCGCCTGCGGCAGCAGCACAAGCCCGACGGTCACGCCCGCCACCAGGTCGGCGCGCAGCGTGTCGAGGGAGTAGCCGCGCATCACCTCAACGGGTCGCGCCATGGTTGCGGGGAATTTCTGCAATGCAGCAAGCA
The DNA here is from genome assembly GCF_057785375.1 of Roseiflexus sp. NCBI lineage: Bacteria > Bacillati > Chloroflexota > Chloroflexia > Chloroflexales > Roseiflexaceae > Roseiflexus > Roseiflexus sp. The sequence goes on along the minus strand of NZ_JBYNRX010000037.1, from coordinate 18,405 downwards.
TGGAGTGAGAGAACAGAGAACTAAGAATCGAGAACTGAGAACTGGTCCTGGACATTCAAGATTGGATGTTGGCGGGACGAATCTGCATAACACGCAGCAGTGAAAAATTGTGTTTTATGAACTCCATTGAAACACTTCAGGGGGCATCGGGATATGTTGAACGCGCCAGGGCGCCTTCGCTTTCAAACGCGCGAAGCTCAATCGTACACGAAATTCCTCGCCTCGAGCGGGCGAATTACGTCCGGCGAGCCAGATGGTATCATCTACGTTAGCGTTATATCGATCCTGGAGCAGTCCGTTCGGAATAGCAGCAATCGTGATGCTTCTTAACTCATTAACATCATGTTGATTGCGATCATAGTTGTACTTTACGAAAATGGTTGTCGTTATATACTGAACTCCTCTCAAATCTATCACTTCGGGGATTTTACCTTTTATTTTGACTTCTTTTCCAGATCGGTTTTGCCTGACCTCCATGGAAAGTTGAGAGAGCTGCAACGTTACAGTGCGCTGATCGCTTATTTTCTCAGACTTTGAATCGATGAAAAGCGCCTGTCTGACCGCATATTCAGGGTGAAAAAGGTAGCGGGCTCGCTTATAATCGATCTTGCAGAACAACCGCTGATTTATCCTGGACATGCCGAGTCTGTCCAGAGCTTCTCTGGTTATATCCTCACCGATATCCGATACCAGATCAAACTCAGCCTTGAAGATATCTTGTGCGAGATCCCGGTAATCATAAATGGCCTGAGTTACCATACGTGAGGTGGATTTCTCAATATCTTCGACGATATTAAGATTGTTCTTTATATTGTTCAAATCCATCATCATACCGACGCTCTGGCAAGGTTTGTTGAATAAATTTCTCTTTTTCCTTTTCTATTCGTTTTTTTGCAAGTTTTACATATTTTTCCAGCATTTCTATGCCAATATAGTGGCGACCTTCCTGAATTGCTGCGATTGCGGTTGTGCCGCTTCCTATAAAACAGTCGAGAACGATTTCCTCGGGATCGGTAAGCAGCCTGATGACTCTGGAGGGCAGCTCGACCGGAAATTTCGCCTCATGGTCATCATTGCATCTTACGGATGGAATATACCATACCCCCCTCGACCCCCAATGTTTCCATTCTTCTGGAGAAAGTCTCTTTCTGTCGAATTTGGTGATGCCTGGTTTCCAGAAGACATAGAGATATTCAAACTCGTCCACTGAACGATAGGAAAGGCTTGCCCAACGAGAGTTCTCCCATGCCGCATCCTTCACCCATATCCTTCGATCATACGGGTACAACCCGGCCTGCAACGCCCAATCCTCGACCATCCCGCCAACTATCTTAACCCTCGTTTGTACTTCGTATTTCCCGCCGCGAATATTGTTGCCGTGCAGCCGGCGGTCAATCGTCTGCTCGCTGCAACCGAGAAGCTTTGCGAGTTGATAACGATTATATCCGGGATGTTGTTCAATTGCTTTGAGAACATCCTCTCTCGTGACCGGCGATCGCTTCCTGTTCACCGCCTCCGCCTGAATGCGAGGCATTGTCTGGTCTTTGAACACGAGAATGTCGGCAATATTGATAACCAGGAACCCGCCGGGCTTGAGAATGGGGAAATGGAGACGTATGACGGCGCTGAGCAGGTTCTGCCATTCATCGAATGAGAGATGCTCTTCGTATTCTTTTCCGACAAAATAGGGCGGCGACCAGACGCTCAGGGCAATGCTGTTTGGCTCAATGTGAGGAAGCAGTTGCCGCGCATCGCCGCAGTACAGCGCATCAGGTTGCAGGAAGCGGTGCGCTGAGCGAGTCGAAGCGGTGTTCGCCTCCTGTTCACTCTGACCGTTCATCGGATACAGGTCACGAAACGTTTCCTGCAAATCGCGCGGCAATCGGTCAATCCGCACAGGAATGTGTGGCGAGTCGTCGATCATTGGTCAACTCCTGTCGTGCAGCGAACCGGTGTTCTGATTATATCATACGCCGGATCAGACCTGCTTCCGTGCTCGCATCTGAGCGTCGCCGTCGCCGATCCCGCCTTCCTTGGGGCGACCCGCACGGTCGCCTCTCCTCCGCCTCTGGTTGACGTGGTATGCAATCGGATCGACCCTTATCGCCCCGACTGCACCGAGGTGATCACCCACGCGCGGCGTCCGTCGCTTACCCACTCGATGTCGCCATCCACCCGTTCGTGGTACAGGCGCGCGCCGCCGATGGCGCGTTCATGGTAGGTCTGCTGCGGCGCGTGCCGTGTCTGGTAGCCGTCACTGTACACAATTGCAGCAGGACGCAACGACTCAACCAGGGGGGTGTGCGGGTCGTGCTGCCAGGGGTAGACGAGCAGCGAGGCGCGACGATCCGCCTGGCGTTCGAGCATGTCGGGCGCGGCGGTATGTGCAAAGACCACGCTCGTCGCGCCATAATCGAGGCGCAGCAATGCGCCCTGATCGTTGCAATCCAGCACCCGGAACGTCACGTCATCGATCTCCAGACGCTGCCCGGTGCGCAGCGTGAGCACCGGTGTTGTGTGGTACGCCAGCGCCCGGCGCCAGGCATCAAATGTGGCGTTCGGCGCCGCAACCGGCAGCGCCAGCGCTCGTTGCGCGCGGTAGCGTTCCAGTGCTGCCACCTGCCCTGGAAGATGTTGCCCGTCGAATGAGGTCATAACCACCAACGCCAATTCGCGCCGCCAGAATGGCAGACGCCTTCCCAGCGCCGTCACCAGCGCATCCGGGTCGGCGCCGCCGTCGATCAGCAGGTATCTGCCCGCCGGAGTCTGCACCACAACAGCGTCGCCAGCAAGCGCCGGGAAGAACACATGGAGGCGCCCATCGGGACGCTGCATCCAGGCGAGCGCCAGCAACGCGGCGACCATCAACCCGATGCGGGGCGCAAAACGGAGAAGGAGAGACGAGTCTGATGATGCAGCCATAGCAACCTTCGAGTATGCGCAGGTCGCGCGGCTGCCTGCCGTTTACGATTATACCGGTGAAACCTTCCCGGAGCAACGACGTATATGGGGGTGTACAACGCCTTTGCGCTGTGCTAGAATGAGCGGGCGACACGCCTGCTTCCACCCAAATGGCAAAGGTGCGCTTGTCGGTCATAAAAGAAAGCAACTTCAAGGAGGCTTGAGACATGTCGATCTTCGTCCGTATCCGTGACATTCTGAGCGCCAATATCAACTCCCTGCTCGACAACGCGGAAGACCCCGAGAAAATGGCGAACGAGTACCTGCGCCAGTTGCACAACCAGGAGTACGAGGTCAAAACCAACGTGGCGGCGGCAATGGCGGACCTGGCGCGTCTCAATCGCATGGAAGCGCAGTATCTGGCTGAAACCGAAAGCTGGGATCGCAAGGCGGAGGCGGCGTTGCGGGCCGGCGATGAGGCGCTGGCGAAGGCTGCTCTGGCGCGCAAGGTGCAGGCGCAGAAATTGTACGAGCAGTATCGCGACCAGTCCGACGCGCAGGAGCAGCAGGTCGAGCAACTGGAGCAGGCGTTGGTGCAGTTGCAGACGCGCGTTGCTGAAGTGCAGGCAAAGCGTGACCTGATCATCGCCAAGAAGAACCGCGCGCAGACGCAGGAGTCGATCCAGCGCACCGTGCGCCAGGCGACTCGTATTTCGGCGATGGACAAACTGGATCAGCTCGAAAGCCATGTCGATGATCGCCTCGACCGGGCTGAGGCAATGGCAAAACTCGAAGGCGATACGCTGGAGAACAAGTTCCGCAACCTGGAGCGCGATACTGCGGTCGATGCAGAGTTCGAGGAACTGAAGCGCCGGTTGGGCCAGGGTTGATTGGTATCTGGATGGATCCAATCGTTGGGAGCGAGGCGTCGGTTGGTGAACCGATGCCTCGTCCCTTTTGGCAGGCGCGGCGGGCGTGTCGGGCTGAGGGGCGGTGACGACGTGTACAGAGGTGAGTTCTCGGTGTGCTTCTCAATAGAGCGATCACCCAAAACCCGGACAATCAAGGACGCGGCGCGGCTGACGTTGGCTGAGCCTGTCGAAGCCAAGTCAGCCGCAAGACGGTCAACACGGGCTATTATTGTGCAACATCTGGTCGATCGCTCTATAAGTCGCGCTGCGACTGCCTGGCGCCGGAAGTCGCAGGCTAGGGGAGGCAAGCCCACCTGCGCGGGCGAGACGCCGACTCGCACGAACACGCGCCTGTCAGAAAACCTCCCCCTGAAAGGACAGCGTGGGCAAGTCCGAGACCTGCCCGTATAGCGGCAGCGGTGCTGCGCCCCTCCAATCGCTCACAGTCGTAGCGGCGACCACAGGGGGCAGGTCGCAGACCTGCCTCCTACGCCTGCATTTCCGCCACAGGCAGGTATAATCGCGTCACGTACTCTTTGACCATGCGGCGGGTGCTGAATACCGGCGCAATTGTGGCAATCGACTCCTTGCTGATTGCCAGCCACCGATGCGGAATGCCATCGGAACCGCGGTCGTAGTACGTCGGAATGACTTCCTGCTCCAGAATGCGGTAGAGATGCTGCGAGTCGTGCCAGTCCTGCTCATCCTGACTGCTGTATTCACGCTCCTCGCCGATTGCCCAGCCATTTTTGCCGTTGTACGCTTCGGGCCACCAGCCATCGAGAATGCTAACGTTGACGACGCCGTTCAACCCTGCCTTCTGCCCGCTGGTGCCGCTCGCTTCGTGCGGACGGCGCGGCGTATTGAGCCAGACATCCACTCCCTGCACCAGCGCGCGCGCCAGTGCCATGTCATACTCCTCAAGGAACAGGATGCGCCCAAGGAACCCGGGCTGCTGGGACATCTGATAGACCTGCTGGATGAACAGCTTCCCCGGATCGTCAGCCGGATGGGCCTTGCCCGCAAAGATAATCTGCACCGGACGGTCGCTGCGGTTGAGCAACGCCTTCAGGCGCTCTGGCTCACGGAACAGCAGCGTCGCACGTTTGTAGGTGGCAAAGCGGCGAGCAAAGCCAATAGTGAGTATCTCTTCGTCGAGCACGGGCCAGATTTGCGGCGGTGATCCCAATCGCAGGTGACGCTGGCGAACTCGTTCACGCGCGACGGCAACAAGGTCTCGTTTCAGCGCCTGCCGCACTTCCCACAACCGCTCATCGGGAATATTCCGCACGTTCGCCCAGAGCGCAACATTGTCGAGTTCTTCTTCCCAATCGGGACCAAGCGCCTCATCATACAGGCGGCGCATGGCGGGCGCCAGCCATGTGCTGCTATGGACGCCGTTAGTTATTGAGGTAATTGGCACCTCGTCCTGCGCTGCGCCTGGATAGAGCCAGCGCCACATGCTGCGCGCCACGTGACCGTGCAGTTTGCTTACGCCGTTGTGCGCGTGCGATCCCTTCAGCGCCAGCACGGTCATGGCGAAGGTCGGTCCCCATTGCTGGTGTTGCAGTGCAATGTTGAAGAATTGCTCGCGTGTCAGACCGAGTTGGGGCCAGAACGAACCGAAGTACTTCTCCATCAGGTGGGGTGGGAAGGCATCATTGCCCGCCGGAACCGGCGTGTGTGTGGTGAAAACCGACTGTGCGCGCACATCGCGCCACGCTTCATCGAACGGCATGCCCTGTGCAACTTTCTCGCGCACCAGTTCGAGCACCAGGAACGCCGAATGTCCTTCGTTCATATGCCAGACATTCGGGTGAATGCCGAGCTGCCGCAACGCGCGCACCCCACCGATACCCAGCACGATTTCCTGAGCGATGCGCATTTCCTGATCGCCGCCGTACAGACGCGCCGAGAGTTCGCGGTCCTGCGGACTGTTCGGGTGAATGTCCGTGTCCATCAGGAACAACGACACCCGTCCGACCTGAATACGGTAGACTTTGGCATAGATGGTGCGACCGGGCAGATCGACCTCGACAACCACCTCGCGTCCATCGGCGGTCAGCGCGGGCATGGCGGCGATGTCGGCAAAATTGAGTTTGGAATAGATCGCCTCCTGCCAGCCGCTCTGGTCCAACCGCTGCCGGAAATACCCCTGCGGGTAGATGAACCCGACGGCGACGAACGGCAACCCCAGGTCGCTCGCCTCTTTCACGTGGTCGCCTGCCAGCACGCCAAGGCCGCCCGAATAGATCGGCAGCGACTCGTGGAGGCCGAACTCTGCTGAGAAGTAGGCAATCGTCACCTCATTGCCGTTGCCATTGCCGAACGTGCGGCGGTACCACGTGTCCTCAGCCGCCATGTACCGGTCGAACGCCGCCATGACCCGATCATACTGAGCCAGGTACGCCGGGTCGGCAGCGGCGGCTTCGAGTTTGCGCTGGCGCACATCGCGCAGGAAATCGACCGGGTTGTGGTAATCCTCTTCCCAGAGATCAGCGTCGATGTGGCGGTAAAGGTCTTGCGCTTCGGGATGCCAGCTCCACCACAGGTTGTACGCCAGATTGCGGAGACGGGCGATCCGTTCAGGAATCGGTGTAAAGAGTAAATCGGCGCTTCTGATACTCAAGGACGCCTCCTTGACCTCATCAGCCATCGCCGGTGACGGTCATCGTCATGGAGATGGATCAGGATACACGCGGAGAACAGCGCCACTGCGCGCTGTTCGTACTATACACGTTTCCTGGCGGAGATGCAAGTTAACCGCTCTTCGATGGCGCCGGCAAGCATTGCCAGGAACCATCGCGTTGCTGGCCGACGGCGCCGCGCGGACGTGACGCCCGCGCTGAGCGCACGAAGCCCCGCTGACGCGGGGCTGGCTCCGGGCATGCGTCCCACCGGGGGCAAGGGCGCAGCCGCCTGCCAACGCATGCCGGCGTCCGCTCTTCGATGGCGCCGGCATGCATTGCCAGGAACCATCGCGTTGCTGGCCGACGGCGCCGCGCGGACGTGAACGCCCGCGCTGAGCGCACGAAGCCCTGCGTCAGCGGGGCTGGCTCCGGGCATGCGTCCCACCGGGGGCAAGGGCGCAGCCGCCTGCCAACGCATGCCGGCGCCCGCTCTTCGAGATTTATGCGATCGTGCGTGCCATGCGGCGCTGCACGGCATAGTAGACGGCGATGAAATTGTAGATCATATGGAACAGGTACGTGAATGGCAGCAGCGTGAACAGCGCCAGGCCCAGCAGCGCGTGGACGTAGACGATGCCATGCACCACATTCAAGCGCGCGAACAGTTCTGTCCAGATGATGCAGAAAATGATGCTGCGCACCAGGAGCCGATCCCACGGCAGACGTCCTGGCGTGCGGATGCCGCGCGCTGCGTCGTCGATATCTCCCACGACTGCGCCGCTCTGTCGCCGCAGCAATGTGACCATCAAGTGCAGGTTGCCGGCCACTGCAAACCCGACGGCGATCCACGTGATGCCCACGAAATAGGGTGCGGCAGCACCGAACAGGAAGTGTGACTGGAGCGCCTCGCCGTTGCCGAAGATGAGCGCTAGCAGGTTTGCCGGCGTGTAGTTGAAACTCTCCTCGACATGCAATGCCACATCCGGCACCGGTCTGCCGAACAGAACGTGCGCAAAGACGATGAGCGCCGACAACGTATACCCGGTGACCTTGGTGATAATGGCGATGTGGTAGTAGAGATAGCCGCGTCCCCACGTCGGGTTGGCGCGTTTGTAGAAATGCTGGATCGGACCGAACAGTACGGCGTGCAGCGCCTTGAAGAACCCGAGGCGGCGCGGCGCGCGCTCGAAGGTTGGAGACACGCCGCGAAATCGTCGTCGCGTCACAAGCGCCCATACGAGCCGCCCCAACCGCACCCCGACGCCGATCAGAAGAACGGCGATGGCGATCGGCGCGATGATATTCAGCACATCGATGATGATCATGATCCGCCTCCCTTTCTAGAACTGAACGATTACTGATTCGTCACGGCTCGCGTCCGCGACGCTGGTATCGTCGGCATCGCCATGTCGCGCAGTGCGCGCAAATGATCATGCACCTGCGGATGGTCTTTGGCGAAACGCTGGACGATCTCATCGCGCTCCAGCCAGTCGAGCAGCGCCGGGAACTCCGGCATCTGCATCAATGCTGCCATCCGCCCTTCGATACTGTGTTCCAGGAAGAAATCGGGATCGCGGTGGCGCAATTCCGCCGGAACATACATACGGTCCAGTTCGCCGCGCTTCGCCAGCGCCGATTCCATGGCTTCGTAGACGACCTCGAACAACACCAGCACCATGCGTTCGTCAGGTTGCGCCAGCCCATACGTGCGGCAGGTGTCTTCCAGCGACAGTGTACAGACGACGCACGGCGAGGTGACATACTCGGCGCCGGTTGCGCGGATCTGGTTCGCTTTCAGCACCGAAATCTTGCGCCGCAGATCGGTGTTTTCAGGCAGGCGCATGCCGCCGGCGCCACCGTTGCAACAGTAGTTGTGCTCGCGATTCGGGGTCATCTCGACAAAGTTGTTGGTCACGAGGTGCAACAGGTCGCGGAACACGTCGCCCAACCCGGAGAGGCGGGTGGCGTAGCACGGGTCGTGCAGCGTGACCTTCAGGTCGGTCTTTTCAATCGGCAGACGTCCTTCCCGGATCAGGTCGAGCATGAGAATATCGACGCTCACAATCGGGTAGCGGAAGGGGCGTCCGAGCACTTCCGACGCCTCGGCGTAGAGTGTACGCGCGTCGCAGCCGCATTCGACCAGCAGGATTTTCTTGACGCCGAGCCGATCCGCTTCCTCTTCCCACTCTTCCAGCATCCGCTTCGAGAGATTGTGGTGAACTGCAATGTGGTCGATCTCGGTGCCGGTGTCGATGACACGTGGAGAGATGGTGTAACTGACCCCCGCGGCATTGAGGATTTTGACCATTTTGATGCCGTAATCGGGGATTTTGGTATTGCCTGCCGCCGGGCAGACGAAGAGCAGTTCGGCACCGTGCACATTGACTGGCACTTCAATCCCTTCGCTGCGCAGGAACAGACCAACCCGTCCGATCACCTGCGGGATGGTCAAGCCGAAACTGTGACGGTAGCGCTCGGTGTTGTCGATAATCGATTTGATCGTTGGATTGGCGTGGCTCAAGCCGGAGTCGGCATAGGCGGCGCGCGCAAGACGCACAATGCGGCGTGTGCTGATACCCGCCGGGCAGGCGAGCGTGCAGCGCCCGCATGCCGTGCATGCCCAGAAATAACGCATGTTTTCCTTCAAGTCGTCGACCGTCGGAGTGGGGATCAGCCCAAGAGCGCCGCCGATCTGTCCCTCGATCGTCATGTAGCGCTGGTAGACCTGGCGTATCAGTCCGGTTTTGTGGGTGGGATGTAGTTTTTCGTCGCCAGTGACTAGATACCATGCGCAGGCTTCCCCGCACATCTTACAGTCCATACAGGCTTCGAGATTGACCATGTCCTCGGCAGTGATGTTCTTGCGCAGTGAGTCAACAAAAGCGTGCATTTCCGCTTCCATGCGACTGACCTCCCTCACGTATCGTCGGATACCGATAGACGGAACAGAGATGTGGATGAGCATACGGCGCCATTGCGCATCAGCGGCGGTATCTGATGCGGCCGCAATGCTTTGACGCACGGCATGTGCTGCAAGCGACAGGTAACAGAACCGCACGTTCTGCGTCCCGCGACAGGATCAACCAGACGTCTCGCTGCGCGTGACAAAGCGAATCTCAGACGTTACTCGCGCAGACACAGATACGGTCGTCGGATATGAACGATCCTTCTGGCGCATTCCCTCTCGCATATCCGTGGCGGAGGGCACAAAACGGGGTACAGCCGCCAGTCTGTCTGTCGGAAGTGAACACACGATCACAGCAGAGCGTCGCTGTCATCTTCTCGCCGTCAATACTGACTTGTATCATTTCGAGATTTGCAGAGAAAGGATATATCGTTGTGATCGAGAGTGTAACAGAAGCTGTCAGGAAGATGAATAAAAAGATTGCTACGGAAAATTGTGGTTTGATCAAGTTTATACTTTTTGAGCATCCCAGTTATTGCTGGCGACGCCTGCGATGAAGATAGCGCATCGAGCGGCGCGGGCGATATCCAAGCGCGCGCAGGCGGGCAGCGATAGTCTGAATGGAGGGGAGATCGTCGGGGTGGTACCCTTTCTGTTCAATCAGAGCGTGGCGCACCTCTTCGACGCTCATGCAGGGCGCCCGGGCGTCGCTGCGGCATTCGGCGTGATTGCGGCGCCAGGCTTCCACCAGGTCGCGGATGTCGTGCAGGAGATTGGGCAGACGCGCCTCGACCGGTTTGCGTCCCCGGAGATGGGTGGCGTCTATGCACGTCAGACCGCTCTCGAGTTCGCGCATGCCCTTGCGGATGGTTGCGCGGTTCCAGCCAAGTTCGCGTTCGGCGAGACGCTGCCCGCCGGGACCCAACGCCCGAACGGTGCGCGCCATGAAGATCCGGCGTTCGCTGCCTTTCAGCGATTGGGCCGTCTGGATCAACTCAGCCTTTGTTTCGTCGTTGAGGTCCATGGGAGAACTGAGAACTGAGAACCGAGGACCAGGAATAGGTCAGGGAGTAGGGAGTAGGGACTCACTTGCCACCTTCTACCTTCCCGCCTGCAACCCTCTCACCTCTCACCTCTCACCTCTCACCTCTTGCCTCTCGCCTCTCACCTCTCACCTCTTGCCTCTCGCCTCTCACCTCTTGCCTCTCGCCTCTCACCTCTCACCTCTTGCCTCTCGCCTCTCGCCTCTCACCTCTCACCTCTTGCCTCTCGCCTCTCACCTCTTGCCTCTTGCCTCGCTTCACCTTCCTACCTTCAACGTTCAACCTTCGCACCTTCAACCTTCAACCTGCTCCAGTTCCGCCACGGCGCTGAGAGCTGTAGCGCCATCGGGTCCCTGCGCCTCAAGTTCGACACGATCCCCGGCGGGCACGGCGATCAACCGGAATGGCGCCAGGTCGAACAGTGGCGCCTGGCTGCGAAAACTGAACCCGACAATTGGGCGATTGACGTTGTGGCGCGCCAATTCCATCAGCAGCACGGCAGTCAGCGGACCGTGGACGACTAATCCGGGATACCCTTCTTCGTGCTTTGCGTAAGGGCGGTCGTAGTGGATGCGGTGGGCATTGAAGGTGAGGGCGGAGAAGCGAAAGAGCAGGCGAGTATCGGGAGTCACGGTGCGCACCCACGCGCCCGACGGCGGCGGCGGCAGGTCTGCCGGCACAGGCGCCGGCACAGGCGCGCCAGGTTCGCGGTAGACGATGTCCTGCTCCTCTTCGATACAGAGGGTATCGTCCTGGTAAATGCTGTAGCCGACGGTCACGAATGCGAGTGGACCGCTGCGCCCCGATTTGTGGGCGACGTTACGAATAACCCCCTCACGCCGGGCAGGTTGACCGATGATGAGCGGTTGATGGAAGCGGATGCGTGCACCGGCGAACATGCGACGCGGGTAGGGGATGGGAGGAATGAAGCCGCCCCGCTGCGGGTGACCGTCGATGCCGAGTTGCGACTGTGGCGCACGCGGCAGGAAGTAAAACCAGTGCCACAGTGGTGGAAGCGCCGCGCCTTTCGTCGGTAATGGCGGGGGAGGTTCGAGCATCGCCGCCGCCGCTGCCGCCTGCGCGGGGCTGATGTCATCCTCGACGCGCTCCGTCCGACCAATCCAGGCTGTCAGGTCTTCTGAGCTCATCCCTGTCCTCCTTTGTTACGGTCAAGGGGTTGGGGTCAGGACGTGTCGCCTTTCCATCGGCCACCTGCCCCTCTGACACATCTCGATGCGCCGCGTTCGACGTTTCCGCCGCGCGGGTTTACGATTTGAGACCGGCAGTTGCCAATATTTTACTCATATGATACACTATTCTCCGCATTTTGCATGCATCACCCCACATCCGAGACAGGTCTTCCCGGCAACACCCACGTGCCGCGCATAGATGCAGGCGCCGCTGGTGGAGAATCTGTTTGTATCTCGCATTCCTGATGATCGATGGGAGGCAGAACGATGACAAAAGGGGCGCGTTCGGCAAAAGCAGCGAGTCAGGCGGTGGTTGCAACGGAGAGCGCTGACGCTCCGGCGCCGACTCCCGAAGAAGCGCCGGAGAAAGCGGCATCCGAGGCGCTCAGCGAAGGTGATGCCACAACCGGCGAAGCGTCTGCATCATCACCCGAACAGCCTGTGGCGCATGCGATCAGCAGCAGTGGCGCATATGTTGCACCAATGCCATTACCTGATCGACCGCCTGAACACGATCGCATGCCGCTCAGTGGCATTCGGGTCATCGACGTTGGCAACTTTCTTGCCGGTCCGTATGCGGCGTCGATCCTAGGTGAATTCGGCGCCGAGGTGTTGAAGGTCGAGCATCCGATTGGCGGTGATCCGATGCGGCGTTTTGGCACCCCTACCGTTCGCCACGATGCAAGCCTCGCCTGGCTCAGCGAAGCGCGCAATCGCAAGTCGGTGACGATCGATCTGCACCAAAAGGAAGGGGTCGAACTGTTCCTCAAACTGGTGGCGAAATCGGATATCCTGATCGAAAACTTTCGCCCCGGTACGATGGAGGAGTGGGGATTGGGATGGCCTGTACTGCGCGCCGCCAATCCGGGACTGGTCATGCTGCGCGTATCAGGGTATGGTCAGACCGGCCCGTACCGCCGCCGGTCCGGTTTTGCGCACATTGCGCATGCGTTTGGCGGCCTTTCGTACCTTGCGGGTTTCCCTGGCGAAACGCCGGTGCTGCCGGGCACGGCGCCGCTTGGCGACTATATCGCAAGTCTGTTTGGCGCGATCGGCATCCTCATTGCCCTGTATCACAAGGAGAAGACCGGGCAGGGACAGATCATTGATGTGGCAATCTATGAAGCTGTGTTCCGGGTGCTCGATGAAATCGCGCCTGCCTACGGTCTGTTTGGCAAGATTCGTGAGCGTGAAGGATCGGGAAGCTTCATTGCCGTGCCTCACGGTCACTTCCGTACCAAAGATGATAAGTGGGTCGCCATTGCCTGTACGACCGACAAAATGTTCGAGCGTCTGGCAGAGGCGATGGAGCGACCTGAACTTGCGTCTCCCGAACTGTATGGCGATCAGCGTAAACGGCTGGCGGCCCGTGATACGGTCAATCAAATTACCATCGAGTGGGTCGGCTCGCTGACGCGCGATGAAGTGATGCGGCGCTGCCTCGAAAAAGAAGTTCCAATTGGCCCGTTGAACAGTATCGCCGATATTTTCAACGATGAACATTTTCAAGCGCGCGGCAATCTGGCGTGTGTCGAAGCGGAAGGCGTTGGCGAGGTCGTTGTGCCGAATGTCGTGCCGACCCTCTCCGAAACGCCGGGACGCATTACGAATCTGGGTCCGCCGCTCGGTAATGACACGTATGAGGTCTTGCGCGAACTGCTCAACATTTCGGCGGAGGAAATCAAGCATCTGCGCAGTCGAAAGATTATCTAGTGCGAGGTGAGCTGCAATGGATGGAAACGCAAGCACCCTGCCGCTGGCAGGTATTCGTGTGATTGATGCTGCGACCGTTATTGCTGCACCGTTCTGCGCCACCCTGCTGGGCGAATTCGGCGCAGATGTGTTGAAGGTCGAGCATCCGGTTGGAGGCGATGCCCTGCGTCGTTTTGGAACGCCAACGATGCGTGGCGATACACTGACCTGGCTCAGCGAGTCGCGCAACAAGCGTTCGGTGACTCTCAACCTGCAACATCCCGAAGGTGCGCAACTGTTTAAGGACCTGGTTGTAAAAGCCGATGTGTTGTGCGAGAACTTTCGCCCTGGCACCCTGGAAAAGTGGGGACTGGGGTGGGACACGCTCAGCCAGATCAATCCGGGTCTGATCATGCTGCGCGTAACCGGCTATGGTCAGACGGGACCGTACAAGGATCGGCCGGGGTTTGCTCGTATTGCTCATGCGGTTGGCGGCATCTCGTACATGGCTGGTATGCCAAAGGGTACGCCGGTCACACCGGGTTCGACGACGCTTGGCGATTATATGACCGGGTTGTACGGGTGCATCGGGGTGTTGCTGGCGCTGCGCTACCGTGAGCAAACCGGGCGTGGCCAGTATATCGATGCGGCGCTCTACGAATCGGTCTTCCGCTGTAGCGATGAACTGGTACCGGCCTACGGCATGTACAAAAAAGTTCGCAAGCGGCATGGACCGCACCACAACGACTTTGCCTGTCCCCATGGTCATTTTCAGACCAAAGACGGCAAATGGGTCGCTATTTCCTGCGCCACCGACAAACTGTTTGCGCGGCTGGCAAAGGCGATGGGCCGCCCCGAACTGGCGTCGTCGAGCATCTATGGCGAGCAGAAGATACGCCTCGAGCATGCAAACGATGTGAACGAAATCGTGCGCGACTGGTGCAGTTCGCTCACCCGCGCCGAGGTGCTGGAACGCTGCAATGCGACCGCCACTCCAGCTGCGCCGCTCAACGATATTGCCGATATCTTTGGCAATCGCCAGGTGCATGCGCGGCGCAATCTCGTCGCTGTCGATGTGGAGGATCTCGGCGAAACGATCATCATGCCAAATGTGGTGCCCAAACTGTCGGAAACGCCAGGACGGATCAGGCGTCCCGGTCCCAGGCTCGGCGAGCATACCGATGAGGTGCTCAAAGAGGTGCTCGGGATGAGCGACGAACAGATCGGCGAATTGCGCGCTAAACGGGTGATTTGACCGGGAGGCAAGAGGTGCGAGGTGCGCGGCGAGAGGTGCGCGGCGAGAGGCGAGAGGGTATTTGACCTTTGAGGTCTCCGCCGCTGATCAAGGTCTGCAAAGGAACCTCGTTTGCGGAACGGTCCTTGTTCCCTGTTTGCCCGCGTCCCAACCTCAAAGGTCTGAATGCGTGCGAGTGAACGTTGAAGGTGGGAAGAATGAACGGTATCCTCAGTGGCATGCGAGTCGTCGAGGGTTCAGCATTCGTTGCCGCGCCGCTCGGCGGGATGACCCTGGCGCAGTTGGGCGCGGATGTCATCCGTTTCGATCCGATTGGCGGCGGGCTCGATTACAAGCGCTGGCCCGTGACCCTCAACGGTAAACAGAGCCTGTTCTGGGCTGGTCTCAATAAAGGCAAACGTTCGATCGCTGTCGATATTCGTCACCCGCGCGGGCAGGAGTTGTTGACCCGCCTGATCTGCGCACCCGGCGACGAAGCGGGATTGTTCATCACGAATTTCCCGGCGCGCGGCTGGCTCAGTTATGAGGCGCTGAAGGCGCATCGCGCCGATCTGATTATGGTCAACCTGCTGGGGCGGCGCGATGGCGGCTCGGAGGTCGATTATACGGTTAACCCGCAGTTGGGGCTGCCGTTTATGACCGGTCCCTTCACCTCGCCGGAGGTGGTCAATCATGTGCTGCCAGCGTGGGACATTGTCACCGGTCAGATGATTGCGCTCGGTCTGTTGGCGGCCGAACGTCACCGGCGGCGCACCGGCGAAGGGCAGTTGGTCAAACTGGCGCTGAAGGATGTCGGGCTGGCGATGATTGGTCATCTTGGTATGATCGCCGAGGTAATGATCAACGACGCCGACCGCCCCAAACAGGGGAACTACCTCTACGGCGCGTTTGGGCGCGACTTCGAGACCCTTGACGGCAAACGGGTGATGGTGGTGGGATTGACCGATCTGCAATGGCAGGCGCTCGGCAAGGCAACCGGGCTGACCGACGCTTTCAATGCGCTCGGGGAACGCCTTGGTCTCGACATGAACGACGAGGGCGACCGTTTTCGCGCGCGGAGAGAGATTGCCGCCCTGCTGGAACCCTGGTTCCACGCGCGCACGTTTGCCGAGGTGCGCCGTGCCTTCGAGGAGCACCGCGTTACCTGGGGTCCATACCGCACGGTGCGCGAAGCCATTGCGCAAGACCCCGACTGCTCGACGGACAATCCAATGTTCAGCATGGTCGAACAACCTGGCATCGGCACGTATCTCGCGCCCGCTTCGCCGCTCGATTTCAGCCAAATGCTGCGGCTGCCGGCGCAGCGCGCGCCGCGACTCGGCGAGCACACCGACGAGATTCTGCTGGAGGTGCTCGGCTTGAGTGAGGGCGAAGTCGGCAAACTGCATGATGAAGGGATTGTCGCCGGACCTGAAGACCCGTAAGGAGGCAGTATGAAACTTCCCATTCACTTCTACAAACCGCTGGCGGTTGGCGCGCCGCAACCGATCTGCGAATTGCCGGTGCGTCCTGAGCGCGTGATCCACTTCTTCCCGCCGCATGTCGAGAAAATCCGCGCCCGTATTCCCGAAGTGGCGAAACAGGTGGATGTGTTGTGCGGCAACCTGGAAGATGCCATCCCGATGGATGCGAAAGAAGCAGCGCGCGCCGGGTTCATCGAAGTCGCCCGCACGACCGATTTTGGCGATACGGCGCTCTGGGTGCGGGTCAATGCGCTCAACAGCCCCTGGGTCCTCGACGACATCGCCGAAATTGTCGCCACCGTCGGCCACAAACTCGACGTCATGATGATCCCGAAGGTCGAAGGTCCATGGGACATCCACTTCGTCGATCAGTACCTGGCGCTACTGGAGGCGAAGCACCAGATCCAGAAACCGATCCTGATCCACGCGCTGCTGGAGACGGCGCAGGGGATGATGAACCTGGAAGCGATTGCCAGCGCAAGCCCGCGTATGCACGGCTTCAGTCTGGGACCGGCGGACCTTGCGGCGTCACGCGGCATGAAGACCACCCGCGTCGGCGGCGGGCATCCGTTCTACGGCGTCCTTGCCGATCCGCAGGAAGGGCAGGAGCATCGTCCCTTCTACCAGCAAGACCTGTGGCACTACACAATTGCGCGCATGGTCGATGTCGCCGTTGCCCACGGATTGCGCGCCTTCTACGGGCCGTTCGGCGACATCAAGGATGAAGCCGCCTGCGAGGCTCAGTTCCGCAACGCCTTCCTCCTCGGCTGCACCGGCGCCTGGTCGCTTGCGCCGAACCAGATTCCGATTGCCAAGCGCGTCTTCAGCCCCGATGTCGATGAAGTCCTGTTCGCCAAACGCATCCTCGACGCCATGCCCGATGGATCTGGCGTCGCCATGATCGACGGCAAGATGCAGGACGACGCAACCTGGAAGCAGGCGAAGGTGATCGTCGATCTGGCGCGCATGATTGCGAAGAAGGACCCCGACCTGGCGCAGGCGTATGGTCTTTGAAGAGAGGAGGGCGGCATGACGATCAAAACCAATCCCGGCAATTTCTTCGAGGACTTTCGGTTGGGACAGGAGATCGTTCACGCTACGCCGCGCACCGTTACCGAAGGAGATGTGGCGCTCTACACATCGCTCTACGGGTCGCGGTTTGCGCTGACGTCTTCGATGCCGTTTGCCCAAACGCTGGGGCTGGAGCGGGCGCCGATCGATAGTCTGCTGGTGTTTCACATCGTGTTCGGCAAGACCGTGCCCGACATCTCGCTGAATGCAATTGCCAACCTCGGATATGCAGGCGGGCGCTTCGGCACGATTGTGTACCCCGGCGACACCCTTTCGACCACCTCGACGGTTATCGGGCTGCGGCAGAACAAAGACGGCAAAACCGGCGTTGTGTACGTCCATTCAGTTGGTGTCAACCAGCGTAACGAAATGGTGCTCGAATACATACGCTGGGTTATGGTGCGCAAACGCGATCTGAACGCCCCGGCGCCAGAAACGGTTGTGCCGACATTGCCGGAGTCGGTTGCTGTAGCGGATCTGACCGTTCCCTACCGATTGCAACCGGGGCAGTACGACCTGGCGCGCGCCGGAAGCCCGTATCTGTGGGAAGATTACGAGGTTGGCGAGAAGATCGACCACGTTGACGGCGTCACGATCGAAGAAGCCGAGCACATGCAGGCGACGCGCCTGTACCAGAACACGGCGCGGGTGCATTTCAACCAGCATGTCGAGAAGGAGGGGCGTTTTGGGAGGCGGATTGTATATGGCGGGCATGTCATTAGCCTGGCGCGCGCGCTGTCGTTCAACGGGCTGGCGAACGCGCTGAGCATCGCCGCGATCAACAGCGGCCGCCACACCAACCCGAGTTTCGCCGGCGACACGATCTACGCCTGGTCAGAAATCCTCGATAAGATGGAGATTCCGGGGCGTTCGGACATCGGCGCGCTGCGGGTGCGCACCGTTGCTGCCAAGGACCGCCCATGCCATGACTTCCCGTACCAGAACGCTGATGGCGCCTACGACCCGGCAGTGGTGCTCGACTTCGACTATACCGTGTTCATGCCGCGGCGGGTTTAGCAGGTGTCTCAGACAGGCGAACGCAAAGGCGCGAAGATATTTATGGCGAAGATTTGCCTCTTTGTTCGGGATAATTCCGGTCATGTCTCCATTTTGCCGGGTTTCTGGCAATATATCGGCGAACGATGCGCAGGGCGCGTTGGGTGCGGATGATGCGATCATAAAAACGCGCCTGCCATCCGAATTCGGCGTATCCGTTGTGGTGGCGCCAATACGAGACGGCGGATTTGCACGAACGAATGATGGCGCCCAATGACCCTGCTCGCGGGAATATGTGTGCCAGGTGGTTGTCAGGGGTGCGCAATGACGTCGGTGGCGGCGGCGTAG
>NZ_JBYNRX010000036.1:0-38299 GCF_057785375.1 Roseiflexus sp. | reverse complement strand
GAGATGGTGATGCCGGGCGACAACATCGAGATGATTGTGGAGTTGATCGTGCCGGTGGCGATCGAGGAAGGGTTGCGCTTCGCCATCCGCGAAGGCGGACGCACCGTCGGCGCAGGCGTCGTCTCGGCGATTGTCGATTAGTACGGGTAATGGTAATGGTTAGCGGGTGAGGGGTAGCGGGTTGGAGGTTGCAGGGTTACGGGGCGTGGGGTAAATAGACCCCTCCCCCCCTAACCCCTCACCCCTGACGGATCCCTGACCCCTATACGAGGCGCATATGGCGAAACAAAAGGTTCGCATCCGGCTCAAGGCGTATGACCATAAGATTCTCGATCAGTCGGCGCGACAGATTGTCGAAGCCGCAGAACGCACCGGGGCGCTGGTCGCTGGTCCGGTGCCGCTGCCGACCAAAATCGAAAAATATAGTGTCATTCGGTCGCCATTTATTGACAAAGACTCGCAGGAACAGTTTGAGATTCGCACCCACAAACGCCTGATCGATGTGCTCGACCCGAGTCAGCAGACGATCAACGCGCTGATGAAACTCAATCTGCCGGCGGGTGTGGATATCGAGATCAAGCTGTAGTTCTGAGGAAAAGCAGCCGCTGCGGTGGCAATGAACACGCATGCTGCGGAGGTGCAATTGTGATCGAAGGATTGCTTGGGCGCAAAATCGGCATGACCCAGGTCTTCGACTCGACCGGTCAGGTCATTCCGGTGACCATCATCGAAGTGGGTCCGTGCGTCGTCACGCAGATCCGCACAAAAGAGCGCGACGGGTACGAAGCCGTACAGATCGGGTACCAGGAGGTCCGGGCAAAAAGCCTGACCAGACCTGAGCAGGGGCATCTGCGCGGCGCGGGGAAGCTGTTGCGCCACCTGCGCGAGTTCCGCGCCGACAATGTCGCCGATCATCAGGTTGGTGACGTGTTGACCGTCGAGATGTTCGAGCCAGGGCAACGTGTCGATGTCATCGGCACATCGAAAGGTCGCGGGTTCCAGGGCGTGGTGAAGCGCCACGGCTTCGGCGGCGGGCCACGAACGCACGGTCAGAGCGACCGTCTGCGTGCGCCAGGTTCGATAGGCGCCGGCACCGATCCAGGTCATCTGTGGAAGAACACGCGGATGGCCGGGCGGATGGGGAATCAACGGGTGACGGTGCAAAACCTGACTGTCGTCGATGTCGTTCCAGAGCGCAATTTGCTGCTCGTGCGCGGCTCGATACCGGGCGCCAACAACGGCCTGGTGATGGTTCGCCGGGCGATCAAAGGCTCGTAGGCGCGATGCTCTGAGCGCGTCAGCAAAGTGCAGATACGTTGAGGAAGTGTCATGGAAGCCAGGTTGTACAACCAGTCCGGCGAAGAAGTCGGCTCTATCCAGATATCGGATTATGTTTTCGGGATCGAGCCGAACGTGCCGGTCATGCATCAGGCGATGGAGCGCCAGCGCGCCAATGCGCGCCTTGGCACGCATAATACGCTTGGTCGGGGCGAAGTCGAGGGAAGCACGCGCAAACTCTACCGTCAGAAAGGCACTGGCCGGGCGCGCCAGGGGTCGATTCGCGCGCCGCATCGCAAGGGCGGCGGCGTTGCGCATGGACCCCACCCGCGCACCTATACCAAAGATATGCCGCGCAAGATGCGACGCCTGGCAGTACGCTCGGCGCTTTCGGCGCGGCGCCGCGACGACGCGATTATCTTTCTGGATCGGTTGACATTCGAGCAGCCGCGCACAAAAGACATGATTGCGGTGCTCAATGCACTGAACCTGACCGGAAAGACGTTGATCGTTCTTGACCAGAAGGATGAAAATGTGCGTCGCTCGGCGAATAACCTGCCGCACGTCAAAACCCTGCTGGCACACTACCTGAACGTGATCGACCTGCTCAGTTACGACCATGTGGTGATGCTGAAAGCCGCCGTCGATGTCGCTCAGGGGTATCTCGACCGGCCAGAGCGCGCGGTTGCAGCAGTGGATGTAAGCGAGGAGGGGGCGTGATGAATGCGCATCAGATCATCATACGGCCGCTGATCACCGAAAAGAATACCAACCTAATGCAGTTCAACAAGTATTCGTTCGAGGTTGATCGCAACGCCACCAAACCGCAGATTAAGCGAGCAATCGAGGAAATCTTCAACGTGCGGGTGACCGCCGTCCATACGATGAACGTGCGCGGGAAATTGCGCCGCCGGGGACGCCAGTACGGCTATACCGCCGATTGGAAAAAGGCGATCGTCACCCTGGCTGAAGGCGACCGCATCGACCTGTTTGAGGGAGCATAACCGATGCCTGTCAGAAAGTACAAACCAACCTCGGCAGGGCGCCGCAATATGTCGGTCTCGACCTTCGAGGAGATCACGAAAACAGAGCCGGAGCGATCGCTGCTCGAGCCGCTGCGCAAGAAGGCCGGACGGAATATCTATGGGCGCGTCACGGTGCGTCATCGCGGCGGCGGGCATAAGCGTCACTATCGCAAGATCGACTTCAAGCGCGATAAAGTCGGCATTCCGGCAAAAGTGGCGGCGATTGAGTACGACCCGAACCGATCTGCACGCATCGCGCTGCTCCATTATGTCGATGGCGAGAAACGCTACATCCTGGCGCCACTCGGTCTGAACGTCGGTGATACGGTGATGAGCGGGCCATCAGCCGATATTCGGGTCGGTAATGCGCTGCCGCTGCGCCAGATACCGCTTGGAACCCAGGTGCACAATATCGAACTTGAAAAAGGACGCGGCGGCGTGATGGTGCGGAGCGCCGGCGCAGCGGCTCAGTTGATGGCAAAAGAGGGCAACTATGCCACGCTGCGTATGCCATCGGGAGAGGTGCGTCGCGTGTTTATCGAGTGTATGGCGACGGTCGGACAGGTCGGCAACCTGGATCATCAGAACGTTCGCCTGGGGAAAGCCGGGCGCAAACGCTGGCTTGGACGGCGCCCCGAAGTGCGTGGCGCGGCCATGAACCCGCGCGACCATCCGCACGGCGGCGGCGAAGGACGCGCACCACGCGGTATGCCGACCCCCAAAACCAAGTGGGGAAAGCCAGCGCGTGGCGTGAAGACCCGCCACAACCCGCAGACCGATCCCTTTATCATCCGCCGTCGGACGAAGTAAGCAGGAGTACAGCGTATGTCGCGCTCTTCGAAAAAAGGACCATATGTCGATGTGCGGCTGCTCAGTCGTATTGAGGAATTGAATCGGGCAAACGAAAAGCGAGTGCTGCGTACATGGTCGCGCGACTCGACAATCTTCCCGCAGATGGTCGGGCACACGATCGCCGTTCATGATGGCCGGCGCCACGTGCCGGTGTATATCACCGAAAACATGGTCGGGCACAAACTGGGTGAATTCGCCCCAACCCGGCTGTTCCGCGGTCATGGCGGCAAGAAGGTCGATAAGCGCGGCAAAATGAAATGACGGGCGCCCAATCGACACAGCAGAGGTTTGATATGCAGGCAAAAGCAGTAACTAGGTATGTCCGCATCTCGCCGACCAAGGTGCGCCCGGTAATGGATCTGGTGCGTGGCAAGCCGGTTGATCGGGCGCTGGCGATCCTGCGCTATCTGCCGCACAAAGCGGCGCGCGAAATCGCCCGCACGATCGAGTCGGCGCGCGCGAATGCCACCAACAACTACGATATGGCGCCCGATGATCTCGTTGTGAAGTACATCTTCGCCGATGAAGGTCCGGCATTCAAGCGCATTATGCCGCGCGCTCGCGGTCGTGCCGATCGTATTCGCAAGCGGACGACCCATATCACGGTGATTGTCGATGACGGCGGGGAAATGTAGGCAGGCGACGGAACCGCGCCGCCGCGCTGAAGAGAGCGAGGATCTATGGGACGAAAAGTGCACCCGATCGGCTTCCGCCTTGGGTATATCAAGGACTGGCAGTCGAAGTGGTTTGCAGAACGCAACTATACCGAACTGCTCCACGAAGACGTCATGCTGCGCAAGATCATCGCAAAAGAGCTTGAAAACGCAGGCGTGGCGCGGATCGATATCGAGCGCTCGGCGAATAAGGTCGAGGTGACGGTCTATACCGCCAAGCCGGGCATCGTCATCGGCAAACGTGGCGCGAAAGTCGATGAACTGCGGGAAGAACTGGCACGACGGACCGGCAAGAAAGTCAAACTCAATATTCAGGAAATCCATCAACCGGAACTCGAAGCGCAACTGGTGGCTGAAAGCATTGCCGAGCAGATCAACAAGCGCGTGTCGTACAAGCGCGCGATGAAACAGGCAGTGCAGCGCGCCATGCGCCTCGGGGCGCAAGGGGTCAAGATCAAGTGCTCAGGGCGTCTGGCAGGCGCGGAAATGGCGCGTATCGCCTGGGAGCGCGACGGCCGGGTGCCGCTTCATACCCTGCGCGCCGATATCGACTATGCACAGGTCCATGCGCATACAACGTATGGGCGGATCGGCGTCAAAGTGTGGATCTACAAAGGCGAGGTCTTCCCTGATCAGAAGGGTCAACTGCAACCGGCGCAAGCGACGGTTGCCGCCCGATCAGGCGCCGCTGAGGAAGACGAAGAACGTCCACAACGCAAGAGCGGGCGCGGTGGACGCGGCGGGCGCGGCGGCGGGCCCGAACGCAGCGGACGGTCGCGCGGCTGAAAGGAGGTGTCGTTATGTTGATGCCAAAGCGTGTCAAATATCGGAAACAGCAGCGCGGCCACAATCGCGGTATGGCGCATCGGGGCAATACCGTCGCTTTTGGTGAGTATGGCTTGATGGCGATCGAGGCAACGTGGATGACGAGCCGTCAGATCGAAGCGGCACGGCGCGCTATCAGCCATCACGTCAAGCGCGGCGGCAAAATCTGGATCCGTGTCTTTCCAGACAAGCCGATTACCGCCAAGCCTGCTGAGACGCGCATGGGTTCGGGGAAGGGCGCCGTCGATCACTATGTGGCAGTAATCAAGCCGGGCCGCATCCTGTTTGAACTGGCTGGGGTGCGCCCCGAAATCGCCCACGAAGCGCTCGAGCGCGCTGCACAGAAATTGCCGATCAAGTGCAAGATCGTGTCGCGTGAAGATCAGGAGGGCGCAGCATGAAAGCCGATGAGTTGCGCAAACTGGACGATGAACAGCTGCGCGCAAAATTGAAAGACTGCTACGAAGAATTGTTCAACCTGCGCTTTCAGCAGGTGATGGGAAAATTAACGGCTACCAGTCGCCCGCGGATAGTCCGGCGCGATATTGCGCGAATCAAGACCATCCTGCGCGAACGCGAACTGGGCATTGAGTCGTAGGAGATGGACCAATGACTGAAGGACGGCGGCGGCAATTCAAAGTTGGGCGAGTTGTCAGCAATAAAATGCAAAAGACGGTTGTGGTGGCAGTTGATTATCTAAAACCACATCCGCTGTATCGGAAGATTGTTCGCCGTACCAGCAAGTTTCACGCGCACGATGAGCAACAATGCCAGATCGGTGATATCGTGCGCATCGGCGAGACTCGCCCGTTGAGCAAAACCAAGCGCTGGGAAGTGGTCGAGATTATCAAGCGCAATGAGGAGGCCTGACCATGGTGCAACAGGAAACGCGACTGCGCGTCGCCGATAATACCGGCGCCAAAGAAATACTGTGCATCCGCGTGTTGGGCGGCTCGCATGTGCGCTACGGGCGCGTTGGTGATGTGATCGTCGCTTCGGTCAAGGAAGCGACCCCCGGTGGCGCCGTGAAGAAAGGCGAGGTGGTGCGCGCAGTCATCGTGCGTACTGCCAAGGAGTACGGCCGCCCCGATGGATCGCATATCCGGTTCGATGACAATGCGGCGGTGATTATCGGGAAAGACAACAACCCGCGTGGTACGCGCATCTTCGGTCCCGTCGCGCGTGAACTGCGTGAACGCGCGTTTATGAAGATCATTTCGCTGGCGCCGGAAGTGCTGTGATTGCTTCAGGAGAATGTGCAATGCATGTCAAAACCGGCGACGAGGTCCTGATCATTACCGGCAAAGATCGCGGGAAGCGCGGTAAAATCAAAGAATCGCGCCCGAAAGAGCAACGGGTGATCGTCGAGGGCCTGAATATGGTCAAACGACACATGAAACCGCGCGGCCCGACGCGCCCCAGCGGGATTATCGAGATGGAAGCGCCGATCCATGTGTCGAACGTGATGCTGATCTGCCCGAAGTGTGGTCGTGCGTCACGCACCGGGCATCGCTTTCTGGAAGAGACAGACCACAAAGGCCGCCCCAAAAAGGTGCGGTATTGCAAAGCATGTGATGCCGTCATCGATGAGTGAAAGGCGCAACCGGAGCAGTATGCTCCCGGTTCCTTGAGGAGCAGGGAATGGTACCACGCCTCAAAGAAAAATATCAGACCGAAGTCGTGCCAGCGCTGATGCAGGAGTTTGGCTACCGCTCCGTGATGCAGGCGCCACGGCTGGAAAAGATCGTCCTGAATATCGGGCTTGGCGAGGCGATCCAGAACTCCAAGGCGCTCGACGCTGCAACGTCCGATCTTGCGGCAATCGCCGGCCAGAAACCGGTGATCACGCGCGCCAGGAAGTCGATCGCAGCGTTCAAAGTACGCCAGGGGATGCCGATCGGCGTCATGGTCACGTTGCGCGGACCGCGCATGTGGTCGTTCCTTGATCGGTTGATAAACCTGGTGCTGCCGCGCCTGCGCGACTTTCGCGGCGTCAGTCGTCGTTCGTTCGATGGACGCGGCAATTATTCGCTTGGTCTGCGTGAGCAGATTGTCTTCCCGGAGATCGACTACGATAAGGTCGATAAACTGCGCGGCCTCGAAGTGGTGATTGTGACGACTGCACCCGACGATGAACAGGGGTATGCATTGCTCAAGCGCCTCGGTATGCCGTTTCGCGATTAGTCCTGGCCAGGAGCGTCCGTGAGATGAGACGCTGACCAGCCGGGATCATTGATAAGGAGACTTGGTTTGGCACGCAAGGCATTAATGGTCAAAGCACAGCGGCCGCAAAAGTATAAGGTGCGGGCCTACAACCGCTGTAAGATCTGCGGACGTTCGCGTGCATACATGCGCAAGTTCGGCATGTGCCGCATCTGCTTCCGTGAACTCGCACTGCGCGGGTTGATCCCCGGCGTGACGAAATCGAGCTGGTAGCAGGTGGAGCGCCGATGAACGTTGCTGTCAGGCCGGAAATAAAGGAGGATCGCAGTGAGCGTGAATGATCCGATTGCCGATATGCTGACCCGCATCCGAAATGCGTGCATGGCCCGCCACGCAACGGTGTCGATCCCGTCGTCGAAAATGAAACTCGCTATTGCGCAGATTCTCAAGCGCGAGGGTTTCATCCAAGACTTCACGGTGCAGGAAGGCAAACCGTACAATACCATTGTCATTACATTGAAATACACTCCCGATCGACGACCGGTCATTACCGGGCTGAAGCGCGTGAGCAAGCCAGGATTGCGCATCTACACCAAACGCGCCGATATTCCACGTGTGCGCGGCGGGTTGGGATTGAGCATTCTCTCAACACCCCGCGGCGTGATGGCTGGACACGAGGCGTGGCAACAGCGCGTCGGCGGCGAAGTTCTCTGTTACGTCTGGTGAGCAGCGCTGAGGAGTAGATCATGTCGCGTATTGGAAAAAAACCGATCCCGGTGCCACGCGGCGTCGAGGTGACGATCGCTGAAGGGAATCTGGTGACCGTGAAAGGACCAAAGGGCACGTTGACCCAACAACTGTCGCCGGAAATGGTTATCACCCATGAAAACGGCGTTATCACGGTCGCACGCCCTTCGGACAACAAACACCACCGCGCCCTGCACGGGTTGACACGCTCGCTCATTGCTAATATGGTGACCGGCGTCACGGATGGGTATCAGCGAGTACTGGAAATCACCGGCATTGGCTATCGCGCTGCACGGGAAGGGAAAAACCTGATCCTGCTGGTGGGCTTTTCCCATCCGATCCGCGTCACCCCGCCCGAAGGCGTCACCTTTGAGGTGATAGAACGCCGAAGCGCCAATGAGCCGCAGCAAGTGATCATACGGGGAATCGACAAGCAGAAGGTTGGTGAGGAAGCCGCAAAACTCCGCGCTTTGCGACCGCCAGAGCCGTATAAGGGATACGGCATCAAATATCGTGAAGAGCGCGTGCGTCGCAAGGCGGGCAAGGCGGGTAAAGCGCGTTAGCGCTTCCTATTGTCTTTCACGACCCGGCAAGGGCAGGGGATGGCAATCTCTGCCGCGAGGAGCATATCACAATGGCAAAACGAACACCGCGCGAACTGCGTATTCGGCGCCACCGTCGCGTGCGCAAGAAAGTGAGCGGGACGCCCCAGCGTCCGCGACTGTGCGTCTTTCGCAGCAATATGCATATCTATGCTCAGGTCATTGATGACTCGGTCGGGCGAACGCTGGCGGCCGCTTCGACCGTCGAATCTGAACTGCAACCATCGCTCGTCGGCAAGACGAAGACCGAACGAGCGAAAGTGATCGGCGCCGCCATCGCAGAACGCGCCAGGGCGGCAGGGATTGAATACGTCGTGTTTGACCGCGGCGGCTTCAAGTACCACGGGCGCGTCCAGGCGCTTGCCGATGCGGCGCGCGAAGGCGGGTTGAAGTTCTGACCGCGTCGCCGACCGGAATCAGCAACAACGTGCAGGTTGACGGTCACAGGCGTGCAGCGCCGCAGCAGCCGCAACCTCTAGCCTTGATGGAGTGTGTGACAGTGCCCAAGCAACGTATTAAGGCGGAAGACCTCGAACTCGAAGAGCGTGTCGTGCAGATCAACCGCGTCTCGAAAGTGGTCAAGGGCGGGCGGCGCTTCAGTTTCAGCACCGTCGTCGTCGTTGGCGATGGAAAGGGGCACATCGGCATCGGTATGGGAAAAGCCGCCGAAGTGCCTGAAGCGATCCGTAAAGGCGTGGAGGCGGCCAAAAAGAACCTGATCCGGGTGCCGCTCTCTGGTACAACCATTCCGCATGAGGTGCAGGAAGAGTTCGCCGCCTCCAAAGTGCGCCTGCTCCCGGCCGCCCCCGGCACCGGCGTCATCGCCGGTCGTGGTGTGCGCCCCGTGCTCGAGATGGCCGGCATCAAGGACGTCCTCTCGAAACGCTATGGCAGCAACAACCCGATCAACGTGGTGAAGGCGACGTTCAAGGCGCTTGGTGCGCTCACATCGCTCGAAGAGCAGGCGCGCATGCGCAGCATGACGCCGAGAGAACTGAGCCTGCGGCGCATGCGCCGTGAACCGGCGCCTCAGGAGGCTTAGCAGATGTCCAGATTGAAAATTACGTATCGTAAGAGCGCGATAGGATACAGTCACGACCAGAAAGCGACCATCCGATCTCTTGGATTGCGTCGTCTCAATAGTACGGTCATTCACGATGATACGCCGACGATTCGCGGCATGATCTTCAAGGTTCGTCACCTGGTCAGCGTTGAGGAGATTCCAGACGGCGACGCGCCAGCCGACCATTCAGGCGACGACCTGCAACGGATTGAGGGCATCGGTCCGAAAATTGCGCGTGCGCTGAACGCGGCCGGCATTACCAGATTCGCTCAACTGGCAACCTTCGAACCTGCGCAGATCAGCGAGATCCTGCGCGATAGCAAGATCCGGCTGGCGTTCACCGACACCTGGCCCGAACAGGCGCGCCTGGCAGCCGAGGGAAAATGGGAAGAACTCAAGGCGCTCCAGGGGCGCCTCACCGCCGGTCGGCAGGCGTGATGGGAGAAACGATTATGAAACTGCATGACTTGAAGCCAGCCCCAGGCGCGCATCGCGAGCGTAAGCGCATCGGACGCGGTATTGGCTCTGGCAAGGGGAAAACCGGCGGCAAAGGCATGATGGGTCAGAAGGCGCGTTCCGGTCCCAATCCACCGCCGTCTTTCGAAGGCGGGCAGATGCGCATCACCCGCAAAATGCCCAAACTGCGCGGGTTCAAGAACCGCTGGCGGGTCGAGTATCAGATCATTAATGTCGGTCAGCTCAACAACGTGCCGGATGGAACCGAACTGACCATCGCAGCAATGGTCGAGCAGGGATGGATTCATCCGGCAAAGCCGGTTAAGATCCTGGGTGATGGCGAACTGGAGCGCAAGCTGACGATCCATGCGCATAAGTTCAGCGCCAGTGCGCGCGCGCGCATTGAGGCAGCCGGCGGCGTGGCCATCGAAACGCCGTGGGTCGTCGAGCGCCGCAGCCGCAGCCGGGGACCAAACCCGCCCCGACATCATCGCAAGGCTGACGCGACACAGGGGACATGAGGCGCAAGGCTGCCGCCGCATGCGCTCAACACAAGGAGAACCTTGAATGCTTGAATCGGTTGTCAATGCGCTCCGATTGCCGGATCTGCGCCAGCGTATCCTGTTTACGCTGGCAATGTTGCTGCTCTTTCGCCTGATTGCCCACATTCCCGTGCCAAACATCGACCCGACGGCGCTCGAAAGTCTGCGGCTCGCCTTGCAGGGCAATCAACTGGCGCAATTGCTCAATATCTTCGCCGGCGGCGCATTGCAGAATCTGTCGGTCGCTGCGATGGGGGTCTACCCGTACATTACGGCGCAGATTATTCTGCAACTCCTGGTGCCGATCATTCCGGCGCTGGAAGAATTGCGCAAAGAGGGCGAACAGGGACGCATGCGGCTGAACCGGATCACGTTCTACCTGACCATCCCGATGGCGCTCCTGCAAGCCTATGGGCAGACGTTGACGCTCGACCGCAGCCTTGGCGCCGGTCAGGCGCTTTTTCAGACGCCGTTCGATATCGTGAACAATTTCTTCCCGACGTTCACCATTCTGGTGTCTATGCTAGCGGGAACGATGCTGCTGGTATGGCTTGGCGAACAGATTCAGGAGCGCGGGATCGGCAATGGCGTGTCGATGATCATTTTCGCCGGCATCGTCGCCGGGTTGCCGGGATTGATCATTCAGGCGTTCACCACCGTTGAACTGGGCGGACTCGAACAGGCAATCGGGTTGATCGCATTCCTGGTGATCGCGCTGGGAACGATCATCGGTATTGTGCTCATGCACGAGGGACAGCGACGCATCCCGGTGCAGTATGCCAAACGGGTGCGCGGCAATCGCGTCTACGGCGGGCAGAGCAGCCATATTCCGCTCAAGGTCAATATGGCCGGCATGATCCCGCTGATCTTCGCACAGAGTATCATTATCTTTCCCGGCACGCTGGCCTCCTACGGCTGCCCCGAACAGGTGGCGCCTCCCGACGCAAGTGTGCTGAAACAGATCGCCTGTTTTACGTTTCAAACGTTCAGCCCACAGTACGGCGGCGGTACACTGGTCTACTCGATCGCATTGTTCGTGCTGGTCTACTTCTTCACCTACTTTTACACGAAGGTCATCTTCGACCAGCAAAATATCCCGGATACCCTGCAGCGCAATGGCGGTTTCATTCCGGGTATTCGACCGGGAAAACGAACCGAGGAGTACCTTGACCAGGTTGTGAGCCGAATCACACGGATTGGGGCGCTCTTCCTGGGAACGGTCGCCATTCTGCCGTTCATTACCCAACAACTCACCGGCGTACCGATTGGCCTGGGGGCTACCGCATTGCTGATTGTCGTCGGCGTGGCGGTCGATACAATGCGGCAACTCGAAGCGCAACTGGTGATGCGAAACTACGAAGGGTTCATTAATCGCTGACGGCGGGTGTTCGACGATGTGCAGAGGGTTGTGCCATGGATATTATTCTTCTCGGAGCGCCTGGCGCCGGTAAAGGCACACAGGCGAAGTACCTCGAGGAGCATACCGGGATGGTGCACGTGGCCAGCGGCGACTTGTTCCGCGCGGCGCTTCGCCAGGGAACAGAACTCGGCATGCTGGCAAAATCGTACATGGACCGCGGTGAACTGGTGCCGGACGAAGTCGTGATCCGCATGATCGTCGAACGCATCAGTAAGCCCGATTGCAGTCGGGGCGTCATTTTCGACGGGTTCCCGCGCACTCGTGAGCAGGCGCGGGCGCTCGAAGCGGAACTCAACAAGCAGGGGCGCCGGATCGATGTCGTGCTCTATATCCGCGTGCCGGAAGATATGCTGCTGCGTCGTATCGCCGGGCGGCAGACTTGCAAAGTCTGTGGCTCGACGTATAATATTTACTATTTCCCATCAAAACACCCCAACGTCTGCGACGACTGCGGTGGGAAACTGTATCAACGCAGCGATGACACCATGGAAACAGCGCGTCACCGGCTCGAAGTGTACTTTGCTCAAACGATGCCGCTGATCGAGTACTACCGCGATCAGGGGTTGCTGGTGGAAATCGATGGGCGGCGTGAGATTTCTCAGGTCACGCGCAGCATGATCGAAGCGATCAATGCCTATGCCGCCAGTGCCACGCCGACCGGCGATTGCGTGGAAGCGCGAAAGGAGTAGCATGTCCAAAAAAAAGGATGTCATTGAGATGGAAGGAACCATCACTGAACCACTGCCAAATGCCATGTTTCGTGTGAAACTCGAAAATGGTCACGAGGTGCTGGCTCATATCTCAGGTCGTATGCGGATGAATTACATTCGCATTCTGAAAGGGGATCGGGTACTGGTCGAACTGTCGCCCTATGATCTGACTCGAGGGCGGATTACGTATCGCTACAAGTAGATCGAGCAAATCGTCGGTTTGTGCCGTTCGCACAGTTGCACGGCAGGCGGTGGAGTGTTATTATTTTGAGTTGTTGTAAAATTGCAGATTGGCAAGCAGGAAGGAATGACCATGAAAGTCCAGGCGTCGGTCAAACCGCGCTGCGAATATTGTCGCGTCATCAAACGCAAAGGTGTGCTGCGCGTCATCTGTAGCCGCCAACCCAAGCATAAGCAGCGCCAGGGATAGAACGGCACGAAGAGCAATCGGGCGCTCCGGCGCACCGATCCGCAGGACATCGACGGTCGCGCTGCCCACGGGCGGGCGCCAGCAGTTCAAGAAGAGGAGCGTATGGCACGCATTGCAGGGGTTGACCTCCCGCGCAACAAGAATATCGAAATCGCAATTACCTACATTTTTGGCATCGGGCGCTCGAATGGGGCTGATGTGCTGCGAAAGGCGAACGTCAACCCCGCTACCCGAGTGCGCGATCTGACCGAGGAAGAAGTCTCGCGCATTCGTGAAATCGTCGAGCGCGAGTATCGCGTCGAGGGCGATCTGCGGCGCGAAATTCAGATGAATATCAAGCGCTTGATGGATATCGGGTGCTATCGCGGTCTGCGCCATCGCAAAGGGCTGCCGGTGCGCGGTCAGCGCACGCGGACCAACGCGCGCACCCGTCGTGGTCGCCGTGGACAGGCCATCGGCATCAAGAAGAAGACCTTGAAGAAGTAATGCGCGTCGCCAGGCGGCTGTGATCGGTGCAGCGCTCATCTGGCGCGGGTGTACAAGGAGAGCATATGGCAAAGCAGTCGGCGAAAGGTTCCGCCACAACCAAACGGCAACGCGGTAAACGCCGCGAAAAGAAGAATGTGCCGCGCGGTCAGGCGCATATTCAGAGCACGTTCAATAATACCATTGTGACCATTACCGACCCGAATGGCAATGTGGTCTGTTGGTCGAGCGCCGGGCAAAATGGCTTCAAAGGGTCGCGCAAAAGCACACCGTATGCAGCGCAGGTTGCAGCCGAAAATGCTGCGCGGAAGGCGCTCGAGAACGGGATGCGCCAGATTGAGGTGTTCGTCAAAGGACCGGGCGCGGGACGTGAGGCGGCGATCCGGTCCTTGCAGGCGGCTGGCTTGCAGGTCACGGCGATTACCGATGTCACTCCCATCCCGCACAACGGCTGCCGCCCGCCGAAGCGCCGGCGCGTCTGAGAAATTATAAGGGGTGATTGATGGCTCGCTATATCGGACCCGTAGGAAAAATCAGCCGGCGCCTGGGCATCGGCGTCACCGAAAAGGGGCAGCGGATTCTGGCAAAACGTCCGTTCCCGCCAGGACAGCACAGACCATCGGCGCGCCGACGGCAGGTGTCGGATTATGGTTTGCAACTGCTCGAAAAACAGAAGGCGCGTTATATTTATGGCGTGCTGGAACGGCAGTTCCGCCGCATTTTCGAGAAGGCGCAACGGTTTCCGGGTGAAACCGGTGCGTATCTGTTGATTCTGCTCGAACGGCGCCTCGACAACGTCGTGTATCGCCTCGGCTTCGCCACGACCCGCGCACAGGCGCGCCAACTGGTGACCCACGGGCATATCACGGTGAACGGGCGTAAGACGAACATCCCGTCATATACCGTGCGTGTGGGAGAGACCATCGCCGTTCGACCGGAAAGCCGTCGGCGCATGTATTTCAAAAACCTGGTCGATAGCGGCGCGCTTGCCAAACACAAAGCGCCAGACTGGCTGCGCCTGAACCCGGCCGACCTGTCGGGCGAAGTTGTGGCAATGCCACGGCGCGAAGACGCCGAGCCGGGCATCAATGAGCAATTGATTGTCGAGTTCTACAGCCGCTGACCTGATCCGGGTTCCCGACGCGCGGTGGTGTTGACGTTGCGTCGCAGGAACCCGACTCATGCGTATCAGCCAGGATAGAAAAGGAGGCGATCGTGCTGGACATCGCCATGCCGAAGATTGAAGTCGTCACTGCTGCGGAAAATTATGGGCGGTTCAAAATCGAGCCGCTCGACCCCGGTTATGGCCATACGCTGGGGAATGCGCTGCGTCGCGTTCTCCTGTCGTCTATCCCGGGCGCAGCGATTACGAAAATCAAAATCGATGGGGTGTTTCACGAGTTCTCGACTATTTCGGGAATCAAAGAAGACGTCACTGAAATTGTCTTGAACATCAAAGGCATTCGTCTGCGTTCCTACGCCGAGCGTCCTGTGAAAATCTCACTGTCGAAGCGCGGCTCGGGCGTTGTGCGCGCCGCCGATATCGACGCTCCCAGCAATGTCGAGATCGTCAATCCCAACCATTACATCTGCACGATTGATCGAGACGATACGGCGCTGGAGACCGAGATGACGGTCGAACGCGGGCGCGGCTATCTGCCCGCCGATCAACGCGATGCGCTGCCGATCGGCGAGATCCCGGTTGATGCCATTTTTACGCCGGTGCCGAAGGTCAACTATGTGGTCGAGAATATTCGCGTCGGGCAGGCGACCGACCACGACAGTCTGTTGATCGAAATCTGGACCGATGGCACGATTAAGCCGGGGGACGCGCTCAGCCACGCCGCACAGGTGCTCGTGCAGTATTCGCAGACCATCGCCGATTTCAACCGCCTCTCGACCGAAACGGAACCGATGGCGGCGCCAAATGGGCTTGCCATCCCGGCAGATATTTACGATACGCCGATTGAAGAGCTTGATCTCTCGACTCGCACCTACAACTGCCTCAAGCGCGCAGATATTACCAAAGTGGGTCAGGTGCTCGAAATGGACGAGAAGGCGCTGCTTTCGGTGCGCAATCTGGGGCAGAAATCGATGGAAGAGATTCGCGATAAGCTGATCGAACGCGGGTATATTCCACGGGTTGGTCAGACGACGCATATCTCTCCCGCGGAAGTCGAGAGTTGATGAGGTATTACGATGCGACACCGTAAAAAAGGTTTTCTGCTCGGTAGAGAAAAAGAACAGCGCGAAGCGTTGATCCGCGGGCTGATGATCGCACTGATCGAACATCGCCGCATCACGACGACGCTGGCAAAAGCCAAAGCAGTGCAACCGGAAATCGAGAAATTGATTTCGCTGGCGCGCCAGGATACGCCGCATAATCGGCGGATGGCGCTCTCGCGCCTGGCGAGTAAGACGGCAATGCGGCAGCTCTTCAGTTTCGCACCAACCGAATACGCCGATCGCACCAGCGGGTTCACGCGTATTACAAAACTGGGACAACGCCAGGGCGATGGCGCGACGATGGTGCAGATTGAACTGCTCTGA
Organism: Roseiflexus sp.; assembly: GCF_057785375.1. Lineage (NCBI taxonomy): Bacteria > Bacillati > Chloroflexota > Chloroflexia > Chloroflexales > Roseiflexaceae > Roseiflexus > Roseiflexus sp. The sequence continues at coordinate 22,476 of NZ_JBYNRX010000036.1, read as the reverse complement.
TGCGAAACATTGCGCTGCGTATCGAGTACGACGGCACAGATTTCGTCGGCTCTCAGTGGCAAACCAATGGCCGGTCGGTGCAGGGCGCGCTCGAAGCAGCCTGGCAGCAGTTGACCGGTGAGCGCCGCCGGATGACCCTGGCGGGACGTACCGATGCCGGCGTGCATGCGCGTGGTCAGGTGGCAAATGTCACCACCGAGACCCGTCACTCGCCGGCGACGATCCTGCGGGGGTTGAACGGCGTTCTGCCAGAGGATATCGGCATCCTCGCCGCCTGGGAAGTTCCCGAGGAGTTCCATGCGCGCTATTCGGCAGTTCGCCGTGAGTATCGCTATGTGATCGACAATGGCCGCACGCCGTCGCCGCTGCTGCGACGCCACGCGGCCTATGTGCCACGCCTTCTCGATGTGGCGGCGATGGACGCGGCGATCCAACAGGTGATTGGCACACACGATTTCGCGCCATTGAGCGATGGATTACAGGAAGGCTCGACGGTTCGTATCTGTTATGCTGCGCGCTGTACACGCGCCACGGTGTGGGGGCAGCCGCTGGTGCTGATCGATATCGCCGCGAATGCGTTTCTCCGGCATATGGTGCGCAACCTGGTCGGGACGCTGATCCAGGTTGGCGAAGGACGGATCGATGCCACCAGCTTTGCGACAGTGCTGGCAGGCGCCAACCGCCGCGCCAGGGTGCTGGCGCCAGCGCATGGCCTCTACCTTATGGCAGTGCGCTATCCAGGAGATGACAACGGTGTGGCGGGCGAGTCCGCTGCATCGGTTGGAGTGACCGAGATAAGGATGGAACTATGAAAACCTACGCGCAAAAGGCGTCGGAGGTACAACGCGACTGGTACGTGATCGATGCGACCAATCAGACTCTTGGCCGGCTCGCAACTCAGATCGCGACCCTGCTGCGCGGCAAGCACAAGCCGACATTCAGCCCGTATCTCGACGGCGGCGACTTCGTGATCGTCGTCAATGCCGAGCGGATCCGACTGACCGGCAGGAAGCCGGAGCAGAAAATGTATTATCGCCATTCGAACTATCCTGGCGGTTTCAAGGCGGTATCGTTCAAGCAGTTGATCGCACGCCATCCCGAGCGCGTTTTGCGCTTCGCTGTCAAAGGCATGCTGCCGAAAACTCGCCTGGGACGGCAGCAACTGACGAAACTCAAGATCTATGCTGGACCAAAACATCCGCATGCGGCGCAACAACCCAGGGTCTATGAACCGCGACCGCGCGGCTAGCAGTGGATGGGAGCGAATCCATGATCGAAAAGCGCTACTTTCAGGGAACAGGCCGGCGGAAGACTGCCGTAGCGCGGGTGCGGCTGTTTCCTGGCAGCGGTAATATTGTTGTCAATAGTAAGTCGATCCGCGAGTACTTCGGCGCTCGTGAGTTGTACGCCCGCGACATTGCCAGACCACTCGAGTTGACCGGGACCGCCGGCGCATACAATGTGCTGGTCAAGGTGCGCGGCGGCGGCGTCAGCGGCCAGGCGCAGGCAGTGCGCCATGGCATTACCCGCGCTCTGCTCGATGCCAATCCCGACTTCCGCCCGATCCTCAAACAGGCCGGGTTGATCACCCGCGATCCGCGCATGAAAGAACGGAAAAAGGCTGGTCTCAAACGTGCCCGCAAGCGGCCACAGTACACGAAGCGTTAATGACGCCTGGAAGCCGTTGCTCGATCTCACGCAGAGGCGCGAAGGCGCGAAGATGAAAAGTAAGCGCTTTGCGCCTCTGTGCCTTTGTGTGAATCCGGTATTACCTGCACCAGCCCGCGACTTCAGTCGCCGGGCGCAAAGTGAATGCCGGATTATGTTGTGAATGTTCATCAGCCGCCGGGCAGCCAGGCGGATAGCAGCACGTTTCAGCAGCGCGCCCGAATATGACGGCGCAGCGAATCGACTGTGCCGGGAGCGCCGAATAATAACGGCTCCCGTAGCGCCCGACCATCGATCAGTGGACGGGGGTCCAACGGCTGACCCGCTAACGTGACACCAACTCCACCGGCTGCTTTCAGGATTGCAAGCCCGCCCGCCAGATCCCAGATGGTTGCGTAGGTCAGCACTGCACCCAGCGCCGAACCGCGCGCCACATAACAGATTGCAGCAGCAGCAGAACCCAGGCTGCGCGTTTTGCCGATAAAATCGATCTCGAGGCGTCGGTGTGCGTCAGAAGGGATTGCCAGCCAGTCTTCACTGTGCCATTCTTGCTCTGGCTTCGTATCGACACAGATCGGTTGATGCCCCAAGAATGCACGATCTTCGATTGCCCAATAGCAGTCGTTGGTCAGCGGCATGTAAAAGAGTCCCATAGACGGAATGCCGCGATGAAGTAACCCGATGGAAATGCCCCACACCGGCAGCCCGGCGACAAACGACGCTGTTCCGTCGATTGGATCGAGCGCCCAGACATACTCTTTTGTTATGTCAAATTGCGTCTGCTCCTCGCCGATGATGCCATGATCTGGATAGCGCGCAGTAATCCGCTCGACTAGCAGACGCTCGATGGCGACATCCGCCTCGGTGACCGGACTGTTGTCGGCTTTGCGCCGGGCTCTGGCATGGCTGAACAGGCGAAGCGCGATGTCACCGCTCTCGCGCGCCCAGGCGCACAATTCCTCGATGTCAATGTCGATCACACCCTGTCCTTCGTGTTGTAGTGTACGAGAGGCATGATACCATGGAAGGCATTCATCCGGTTCACCTGCCACTGCCGTTCCCGTTGCGGATCGTGAACACCTATCTGATGCGCGATGGAGAAGGATGGACAATCATCGACACCGGTCTCCATTATCCGCCTGGAGAGGCTGCCTGGCGTGACGCATTCGCCCGCTACGACATCGATCCACGCGCGATCAAGCGCATCGTTCTGACCCATGCCCATCCCGATCACTACGGCATGGCCGGATGGCTCCAGAGTCTCTCCGGTGCGCAGGTCACGCTTTCGGCGGGTGAAGCTGCGTTTGCTCGCGCTCAGTGGCATACCGATTCGCGCGCTCACGAAACGGTTGCGACGTTCTTCGGCGCCCATGGCTTGCCATTCGATTTGATGTCGACCGTGGCAGAGGATATTGCCCACCTGCGTCTGATGACCCATCCTGTGCCATCCACAATCACGTATCTCCCGACAGGTGAACCCCTGACCATCGGTGCGCGAGTGTTCACGCCAATCGCAACACCGGGGCACAGCGACGACCATCTGGTGTTCTACTGCGCTGAAGAGCGCCTGCTGATCTGCGGCGATGCGGTGCTGACCAAAATCACGCCAAACGTCGGTTTGTGGGGATGGAATCGCGGGAATCCACTCGCACAGTTTCTGGCGTCGCTCGACCGCCTGGCGGAACTCGATGTAGCGCTGGCGCTCCCGGGGCACGGTCCACCAATCACGCGCTTCCACGAACGCCTGGAAGAATTGCGCGTCCATCATGCGGAACGTCTGGAAGCAATGGAGCAGGCAGTCGGTTCGGGAGCAACCGCTTATGAGGTATGCACGGCGGTCTTTCCGCTCCAGGAACTGACATCCCATCAGATGCGCTTCGCCATGGCGGAAACGCTGGCGCACCTGGAGTATCTGGCGGCACAGGGCCGGATCGAACAGATCGAACACAATGGCGGCGGGTACACATGGCGACAGTGCGATTCGTGAGGCGTTGGAAGCAGGAAGGTTGGAGGGAACCGGTGAAGACATTGCTCTGCGAGGTCTCCACCAGAGCAGATGATGTTCATTGCTCGACCAGCGGCGAGTGACAGGCGGTCAGAGCTGGAGCAATATATTAGCCCTTTGCGCTTCGCGCCTTTGGGTGAACTCATACTCATGCGCGGTCATTCATACAATACTGCCGGGTCGCGCAGCAGAATGCCAGGGCGCTGCGGGCGAAAGCCCTCGCTGAGGACGCGGTTCGACGACGCTCACCGCACGCGGTTCGACGGCGCTCACCGCACGCGGTTCGACGGCGCTCACCGCACGTGCAAGCCCCGTTGGGGCTGCTGATGCCAGGGCGCAGTCATGCGTCCGCGACCGCCAACGCGCGTTGTGGGTTGTTACGCCTTGCGAACCGGGCGCTCGAACATCTTGTCTGACTGACCGCACGTTAGTATCAGGAACTTACGACGCAGAGGAGCGGATAACCTATGCTGCGAGCCGTTCTTTTCGACCTGGACGACACCCTGTATGATCTCAAGGCGCACTGGATCACGTGCCTGCGCATTGCGCTGGCAGAGGTATCGCGCATCACCTCTTGCGACCTGGAGATGCTGGTGCGCCTCGCGCTCACGGCGAAGATCTGGATTAACCAGTTGCCCGACTTTCTGCGCTCCCAGGGGATTACCGATCAAGTTCTCATTGAGAACGCTTTTACGCGCTATCAAGATATCTGGTTCGATACACTCACCCTCGACCCGGACGCACCGGCATTGCTGACCGCCCTCGGCGCACGCTATCATCTTGGGCTGATTACCAATGGACCATCATGGTCACAGCGTCCCAAGATCGAGCGGTTCGACCTTGCATCGTACATGCACGCCATTATCGTCTCCGAGGAGGTCGGGGTCGCCAAACCAGACCCGCAGATCTTCCACATTGCGCTGAACGCCCTGGCAGTTGCGCCTGATGAGGCGCTCTTCGTGGGTGATTCGCCCGAGAACGACCTGTGGGGCGCGGCACAGGCGGGGATGCTGGCCATCTGGGTCAACCGTCATGGAGCGACGCTCCCGGCAGGCGCTCCCCAACCTATTGCGGTTGTTGACGGATTGCACGATCTCCTGGCAATCATTCGCGCATACGATTCACATTGACGAGTCGGGTGATTGTGTGATACTATACCTGGCGTTCGACTGATATGCGCCCGATGCCTCTGCCGGCTGCGGCGCTTCCTTATTGTTTTTTTTGCGGAACACCGCTCAGGAGTGTTGCTGTGGGGAGCAAAATCAAAGTTGTGTTGACGCAGGATGTTGCCAATCTTGGCGCTGCCGGCGAAGTCCGCGAGGTATCCGGCGGGTATGGCCGCAATTATCTCATCCCGCGCGGTCTGGCAGTCCTGGCGACCCGCGGTCAGATCAAACAGGCGGAGGAACGCCTGGCGGCACAACGCCGTCGCGAAGAAGCGGCGCGCCACGATGCGCAGGCGATTGCCGCTCGTCTTCAAGGGCAGACCTTGCGCTTCACGGCGCGCGTCGGCGAACTCGACCGGCTGTACGGATCGATCACCAGCAGTGATATTGCGGAGAAGATCGGTGCAATGCTTGGCGAGGAATTCGATCGCCGCAAGGTGCAACTCGAAGAGCCGATCAAGCGCATTGGCATCTATCCGGTCACGATTCGCCTGATGGCAGGCGTCGAACCGGTGGTCAACGTCGTCGTCGAGGGCGAGGAGGGGGCGATCCAGATTCCTCCCGATCCCGAAGCCGTCTGACGTTCTGCGACATTCGATAGCATTTTCCGTAAGGATAATGTGCCACGGCATCGCGCCCTGGCACATTTCGCTTCTCAGGGAGTATGTGGACAGACATGGGATAATCTGTCGAAAACCGGAGTATAACCTGTGTCCAATCTTCATGAGAATGAGAGAACACAGATAAGGGATACATAATAGCGCGATTAACCAGAACCTGGACAATCCAAGGACGTGGAGCGGCTGACGTTGGCTTCGACTGGCTCAGCCAATGTCAGCCGCAAGATGGTCGCCATTCGGTTGATCGCGCTATAAGAGCTGAGAAGCGTTCGACATATGACCGTCCTGCCCGATCTGCCGCATAGCATCGACGCCGAGAAAGCCACCCTCGGCTCGATCCTGCTCAACCGGGATGCCATCATCGCCATTGCACCCTGGTTGCAGGCGGATTATTTTTACTTGCAGCGGCACACGCAGATCTACGAGGCGATGCTGGCATGCTACAATGCCCGCATTCCTCCCGACACCCGCACCGTGGCTGAGGAACTGCGTCGTCGCAATCAACTCGAAGCCGTTGGCGGCGTGCTCTATCTGGCAGAACTGGTTGATACCGTCCCGACCTCGTACCACGTCGAGTACTATGCCCGCATCGTTGAACGCACCGCGCTCCTCCGCCGCCTGATCGCCGCCGGCGGCAAGATCGCCGCGCTGGGGTATGAGGAGCAACGGGATATCGAGGAAACGCTTGACCTCGCCGAACAGACTCTGTTCGAGGTCTCACAGCGGCGCACTAACCAGGATTTTGTCCACATCGGTCAGGTGATCGATGCGTACTATGAGCAGATCAACTATCTCCAGGAACATCGCGGCGAGGTCGTCGGGCTGCCGACCGGCTTCCGTGACCTCGATCTGATCACCGGCGGACTACAGCGCAGTGACCTGATTATTCTCGCAGCGCGCCCGGGCGTTGGTAAAACCAGCCTGGTGATGAGCATCGCCTACAACGTCGCCATGCAATACCAGGGAACGGTCGGGGTGTTTAGCCTGGAAATGAGCCGCGAGCAACTGGTGCAGCGTCTCCTCTCAATGGAAACGACTATCGACACCCACCGCCTGCGCCTGGGACAACTCCGCGAGGAAGAGATGGAGCGCGTCATCAGCGCAATGGGACGCCTGGCTGCCGCGCCCATCTATATCGAAGACTCGGCAGGGCTGAGCATCATGGATGTGCGCAGCCGGGCGCGCCGTCTTCAGGCGCGCGCCGGGGTAGACCTGATCATCATCGACTACCTGCAATTGATGCAGGGGCGCCGCACCGACAATCGCGTGCAGGAGGTGAGCGAGATTTCGCGTGGTTTGAAGGCGCTGGCACGTGAACTCAATGTGCCGGTCATCGCGCTGTCGCAACTTTCGCGCGCCGTCGAAGGGCGCACCAGCCACGTGCCTGTGCTGAGCGATCTGCGCGAGTCGGGGTCGATCGAGCAGGATGCCGATATTGTGATGTTCATCTATCGCGAAGAATTGTACGACCCGAATACCGACAAAAAAGGCATTGCCGAGATACATATCGCCAAACATCGCAACGGTCCGGTCGGCGTTGTGCCGATGCGTTTCGAGCCATCGACAACGCGGTTCATGGATCTGACCTATCGCACGCCGGAGGGGTATTAGAGCCTCTCCGGAAAAGATCGTTGGGTAGGCGAAGGCAATGCCTTCGCCTACCCGGTCGCACTTCAGTCCGCCCGGCGGCTGAAGCCGCGGGCCACGGGCGCCAAGCCCGCCGGCGTGGGCTTAACTGCGGGCATGCGGACGCCGGTACGGGCGATGTTCCTGCATCCCCGGACGAAGTGCGCATCATTGCTGGTCGTGTATAATGGCATAGAACATGCATGTTCTACCCTGGTCTAACGTACCTGCGTTGACCTGGAAGCGGAGCAGCGGATGGCATTCACCGGTTTCACAACCGACGCACTGGTAGGACTGCCGGGTGAGTTGTTCACCGAGGTATTGCCACAGATCACGCTTCCCAGCGAACTCAAAGTCACGCTGCACGTCTTCTACCGGCTCAGCCGGCAGCGGGGACCGGCGCCACGGCGGATCAGTTGGGACGAACTGGCAACCGATCGGGTGCTGCGACGCGGATTGCGCGCCATTACACGGCTGCGCCCGCCCGAAGAATTGCTCGCCGAAGGACTCGACGCCGCCGTGCGCCGCACGACGCTCCTCCACGTCGCCCTGCCCGACGGCGCGCGCAACATCAACTGGTACGTGGTGAATACCGCTGCAAACCGTGCATGGGTCGAGCAGGTCGGGCAGGCGAGCGCAGCACTTGCACCCAACCCGCCGCTCCCAGATGATCGCCCGTCGCTGATCACGCTGTACGAGCAAAATATCGGGCTGGTGACCCCCATGCTGCTCGATGACCTGCGCGAAGCGGAAGAGCGCTACCCGGCGCACTGGATCGAGGATGCAATGCGAGAAGCGGTGCGCGCCAACGCCCGCTCCTGGCGCTACGTCAAGAAGATACTCGAGAGGTGGGCGACCCATGGACGAAACGATGCGCAGGATCGAACCGACCGACCTATCGACGTCGAGAAATACATCAGTGGCGCCTACGGCGATCTCTTCCGCCGCGGCAGCGACGTCTCCGACCTCCAGTAGCGCCGTCTGCCCGTACTGCGGAGGAGCGGGATTCTACAAGAAGGCGGTGCCCTTCGGGCATCCCGACTTCGCAAAACTCTTTCCATGCGTTTGTAAAATGGCGGAGCAGGAGCAACGCGAAGCGGCGCGTCTGCTGGAAATCAGCAACCTGGCGGCGTTCCTCGATAAGACCTTCGAAACCTTCAACCCAAACGTCCCTGGCGTTCGTCGCGCTTATTTGCGTGCGCTCGAATATGCGCGCCAGCCGCGCGGCTGGCTCATTCTGTTCGGCAACTATGGGTGCGGTAAAACCCACCTGGCGGCGGCTGTCGCCAATCAGTTGATTCAAAACCACTACCGCGTGCTCTTTGCCATCGTACCCGACCTGCTCGACCACCTGCGCTCGACATTCGGACCATCGAGCGAGATCGAGTATGATCAGCGCTTCGAGGATATTCGTGAGGCGGACGTCCTCATCCTCGATGATCTCGGCACCGAAAATACGACCAGTTGGGCGCGCGAAAAACTGTTTCAGATCATCAATCATCGGTACAACTTTGCATTGCCGACGGTCATTACCAGCAACCGCAAACCCGAAGAGATCGACCCGCGCATCTTCTCGCGCATGTCCGACCGCGCACTCTGCGAAGAACATATCATTATCGACGCCGCCGATTATCGCAGACTGCCGATTGCGCAACGTTACCCGATTGCCGGCGCGCAACGCCGCCTGAAATAGATTGCCGGACGCGCGATCATTCCCTGATAACGCCGTTTTGTGCTATCATTATCCCTGATTCTTGTGCGATCTATCGCGCAAGAGGAGACACAAACGCTCTCGCAAGGGAGTGGCATATTCGCCACTGCCGCATCAGGGGTCTTCCATGCCAGGCAACCGTGCACTGTTCGACCGTGCGATGGAGCAAAGCCGCGAAGCAGCGCGGCTCATGAACTGGGAAGAGGCGCTAAAGCAGGCAGCCCGCGCATTGCAAGAATTCCCTCAGGACCTGGACGCGCGCTCGGCTGTCGCTGTCGCCTTCTTCAACACGGCAAAGTATGCGCAGGCGCTTCAGATTTTCGATGAATTGCGTCGCATCGATGCCGGTAATCCGTTCTATCTGGAATATCTGGCGCGCACCCACGAGCGTCTTGGCGATGTGAAGGCGGCAACCGCCGCCTATGTGCAACTCGCCGATCTACAGATGAACCGCAAACTGGCCGCACGCGCCATCGACGCCCTGCGCGAGGCGCTACGCCTGCAACCCGACGCCGACGATCAGCGGGTGCGTTTAGCGCAGTTGCTCGCTGACCATAATGCGACAGCAGAGGCGGCAACCCACTATCTCGAACTGGCGCGGCGCCATCAGGCGCGCGGGCAACTTGAACAGGCGGCGGATCTGGCGGAAACCGCGCTGCGTTGCGAACCAGAGAACCGTGAAGCCAAAGAGTTGATTGCGACGCTCCACGATGCCCTGGCAACCACTGTCCAGTCGGCCATCGAGGCGGCGACCGCCGCCCCTGATGCAACCTCCCTGCCCATCATCGGCGCCGGCGGCTTGCGCGGCGCGCACCTCGCTATCGAGCGAATCGTCGCTCAGGCGCACGAGCGTCAGGAGGCGGGCGATATCGACGGCGCCATCGAACAGTATGAACGCGCCCTCAAACTCGGAACTGATCGCAGCGACGTCTTTTATAGCCTGGGATTGCTCTACCAGGAGCGCGGCGAGTATCAGCGCGCCATCGAACTGCTACAGGGCGCCGCCGGCGACCCGGAATATGCCCTGTCGGCGCATTACATGCTTGGTCAGGCGTACCAGGCGCTGGGTCAACTGCCGGAAGCAGCGCATGAGTACGAACAAACGATTCGTCTGTTGCCGCTAGAGTCGATCGGGCGCGCCGAAGCCGATGACATGATCCAGATGTACGAGAGCGCGGCGCAGATCTACATCCAGATCGACGACATTGCTCGCGCGGCAACGCTCTACTCGACGCTGGCGCACTTCCTGCAGGGCAAGCGCTGGGGACGCGAGCGCGCCGATGAGTTTCGCCAGAAAGCCAAAGACCTGACCGAGCGCAATATGTTCGCCAAACTTCGCACGCTCGGCACCGGCGCGTTAACCGCATCGCCATCCGTCCCTGCACCCGAAACCTCCCCCGAAAGTCCAATGCCCGAAACGTGGGGGAAAATTCGGCCCATTACCGATTTTCTGCGGTCGCCTCAGCCGCAGACATCAGACGACCGCATCGAAGCAACCCCATCCGTCGCCATCGAGTCGGTCGATCCCCTGGCAGTCCTTGAAACGCTGCCACCTGCCGAACACGTTCCGGCTAAGCCAGTGACACCACTCGACACAACCGGACTGGATGACATCTGTGAACGGTATGTGCTGGCAAGCGAAAAGTATGTCGAGCAGGGGTTGATGCTGGCAGCCAACGACGCCTGTATGGAAGTGATCAGGCTGAACCCGGATTATTTGCCAATCCATCTGCGATTGGGAGAAATTTACGAGCGTGATGGGCGCAAAGACGAAGCGCTGATCAAGTATCAACTCTTGATCGACACGTATGTAGCGCGCAATGAACCCTGGCGTGCTATTGATGTCTACTATCGGCTGATCGAACTGTCACCCGATACGATCATGGCGCGTTCACGGCTGGCTGAGTTGCTGCGCGCTGAAGGACGCAACGACGAAGCAGCGCAGCAACTGGCTGTGGTTGCCAGCGCGTATTTTCGGATGGGGCAAACGACCAAAGCGCTCGAGGAGTATCGGCGCGCCCTGCAATGGTCCCCCTCCAACGCCGACCTCCATGCGCAGTATGGGCAGGCGCTCCTGAAACTCGACCGCACCGAAGCAGCGCTGGTCGCGTTCCGGCGCGCCCTCGAACTCGACCAGCAGAATCCGGTCAATATCGCGCGCATCAACATGGCGCTGGCAATGATGGGGGAGCAACCCGTCGCCGTCTGGCAATCGCTGGCGACACTGCTCGACCAGATCAAACAGCAACCACAACGCTTGAGTGACGTGCAATCCGAGTACCGCGCCGCGCTGCTGGTTGCCGATCTCCCGATCCTGCACTATCTTCTGGGCATTATTCAGCAGCAGGCAGAGCAGCATCCATCGGCGCTGCTGGAGTTCGAGCAGGCGCTCGAACTGCTCAATACCGAGAGCGATCCCATGCTGACACCACATCTTGTCTATCAGGCGCTGGCAGATAGCCATATCGCACTCGGTCAGGCAAGCGAGGCATTGAGCCAGCTTCAGCGCGCCCTGGATCTTCCACCCGCATCGCCGCCGCCGGACAACGCCCGGTATCCGTTCTCGACTCCCCTTTCCCAGGGTGAAATCGTGCGCCGCATGGCGGAAGCCTACGCTGCGGTCGGCGATCTCGCCAGCGCCGAGCGCGCGTTGCAGGAAGCCAAACAGTTCCTGCCCTACGACCGCGCGATCTACACCAAACTGTCCGACATCTATTTCCGGCAGGGGCGTTTGAATGAAGCGCTGGCGCAACTCGACGAACTGGCGACCCACTACGAGCAGCGCCAGATGCTGGATCGCGCGATTGAGGCGCTCGAAAATGCGCTGCGCCTGGCGCCCAACAATATCCCGATCAGCCATCGCCTGGCGAAAATGTATATCCGGCGCGGCTACCTGGATAAAGGCATCGAAGCGTTGACGCGCGTCGCTGAACTTCAGCGGAAGGAAGGGCAGATCAAGGACGCGATTGCCAACCTTCAGCAGGCGGCTGAGGTGTACTGGACGCTCGGCAGGCAGGAAGAGGCGCGCGTCCTCTATGACAGAATCGTGCAGATTGCACCGAACGATATCGAAGCGCGTCAGTGGCTGTCGTTCATGTACACGCTGGCCGGCATGACCCGTGAAGCCATCGCACAAAAGAAGCAGATTATTCGTATCCTGCTTCATCACCGCGATCTGGATAACGCTATCGCCGAGATGCATCAGATCTACGGACTGGACCAGAACGATACCGACAATCTGTTCCAGCTGGGTGATGCGCTCATGCGCCGGCAAGAGTACGAACAGGCAATCCGCATTTATACCCGGCTGGCAAAAGTGCCGGGTGTCGAGATGGAGCGCGTCCAAGCGCTACAGGCGGCGGCGAAACGGATGCTCGAACAGCAACAGGCAGGGAATCGGTGACGAACGGCGCGCGGCGACGGTGACAGGACTGTTGTAGACGTGCGGATGCCGCATGGACAACGGTTTCTATCATCAGTGTGTCATCCCAAAACGCCGGGATAGCGGTAAAATATGCGTGAACGCCTATCCCGACGCGCCGTGCACCGATGGAACGATATGCCTGACATTCGCAGCATCCTGGAATGGATCAATCGCCTCGCCGACCGTCTCAACCCCTTCGTTGACCCGCGCGCTCTGCTCGACATAGCGATTGTCGCCCTGATTTTCTACTGGCTGCTTGGTGTCATCCGCGGCACGCGCGCCGTTCAACTGTTGCGCGGTTTTGGCATCATGCTGGTCATCTCGATCGCGCTCAGTTCGGTGCTGCCGCTCGAGACGCTGCGCTGGCTGCTCGAAAATGCCATTCAACCCGCCTTGATCGTGGCTATCCCGGTTCTGTTTCAGCCGGAATTGCGCCGTGCGCTCGAAAGCCTGGGACGGACCAACGATCTGCTGGGACGCCCCTTCTCGCGCGCCAACCGCTCGGAATTGATCGAAACGGTGATTGGCATTTCACGTGCTGCACAGCAGTTGTCGCAGCAAGGCATTGGGGCGTTGATGGTCATTGAGCGTGAGACGGGGCTGCAAGAATACGCCGACCGCGGCGTCATCCTCGATGCGCGCCTGGCGGTGCCGCTCCTGTTGAATATTTTCTATCCAAATGCGCCGCTGCACGATATGGCGGTCATTGTGCGCGGCAACCGCATCCTGGCTGCCAACGTCGTGCTGCCGCTCAGCGAAGACATCGTCGGACCACGGCGCCTCGGCACGCGCCATCGCGCGGCAAAAGGCATCTCAGAGCAATCCGATGCTATCGCCGTGGTGGTTTCCGAAGAGACGGGCGCGATTTCGCTGGTGCACGACGGACGTATGGTAAGCTATCTCAATGAGGCGCGTCTGCGAAGCATGCTGGCGGGTTTGCTCAAAGTGCAACTCGACGAAGAGCCAAAGAACTGAAGTGCGCGAAAGGTCGTCGTCGTGGATTTCCTGAACACCTCAGCCCTGCGTTTCCTGCTGGCATTGATCCTGGCATTCACGCTGTGGGTCTTTGTGTCGTACACCCAGAATCCCGATCTTTCCACCGCCTACGATAATGTACCGGTAGATATCGAAGGCCTCGCGCCTGGATTGATGGTCGTCGATCAGGAAGGTCTGCCACGCACCCAGCGTCCTGAGGTCGATATCACCGTCCTGACCGACGCAGAGACGCTCCGCGAGCGCGATGTGCGCCTGAGTGATTTGCGCCCTTTTGTCGACCTTACCGGACGCGGGCCGGGTGAGCATAATGTGCCGGTCAATGTTGTCACAACCCGTCCGCTTCGCCTGCGCACCGCCGTCGAACCGAACTATCTGGTTATCCGGCTGGATCAGGAAATAACCAGGACTGTCGCGCTGACCATCGAGACCTCTGGAGGCGTGCCGTTTGGCTTTGAGGCGCGCGCACCGCAGGCAACCTCACGCGGGCAACCGCTGACCGCCGTCACGGTGCGTGGACCGCAGGGAAGAGTAACGCGCGTGACGGCGGTGCGCGCGCGCGTCGATATTGACCGCCTGACCGCCAATTATAATTCCCCGCGAACACTCGAAGCCATTGACGCCAATAACCAACCGGTAGCCGGCGTGACGGTCGAGCCGGCCACTGCCGATATCCTGGTGCCGATCATTCCCAGCGTCGGTCTCAAGCGGGTGCCGGTTGTGCCGTCGATCACCGGCTTCCCTGCCAGCGGATATGTGGTCGCCGGAGTTGAGGTATCACCATTGCTTGTGACGCTGACCGGCAGCTCAGGACCGCTCGATGACGCCGAGAATGTTCCAACTGCCGAGGTGGATGTCACCGGCGCAACCCAAACGTTCACTCGCTCGGTTTCGCTCATTGCGCCGCGTGGCACGCAACTTCGCTTCGGCGAGCCGACAGAGGCGATCGTGACGGTGCGAATTGCGCTGGTCAACCGTCCATTCCAGGTCACTGTACCGGCGTCGGTGCAGGCCACCGGCATGAATGATGGATTGCTGGTATCGATCAGCCCCAACATCGTTTCCATCACCGTGGCCGGCGCCTCTGCACAACTCGAAGCCTTATCCGGCGCCCAATTGCTTGGCATTGTCAATGTCCGTGGATTGGGACCGGGAACCTATGAACTCGAACCAACGTTCACGCTCCCGGAAGGAGTGACTCTGGCAGCGCCGGCGCCGCGCGTCTTCGTGACGCTGCGCCTGCCGTCAACCGCCACACCGGCGCCGACATCAACAATCGAGAGTGAGATTCAACCAACGGCGACGCCAGGCACGCCCGCAGCGACGCCAGGAGAAACGCCAACACCGACAGCAACGCCATAGAAGAGGGAGGACGGTCATATGTCGCTGACACTGGACGATGTTGAACACGTTGCACGCCTGGCGCGGCTGCGCCTCTCGCCCGCCGAACTCGAGCACATGCGCGATCAACTGTCGCGCATTCTCGACCATTTTCAGATGTTGCAGCAGATCGATGTCAGCGCTGTGCCACCAACAGCGCAAGTCACCGATCTGACCAACGTGATGCGCGAGGACGAGGTGCGCCCGTCGTTGCCGCGCGAGCAGGCGCTGGCAAACGCCCCTGAGCAGCAGGATGGAATGTTCCGGGTCCGTGCCATTTTTGAAGAGTCGTGAGAAGCGAGGAAACCTGTGTCTCACAATGGATCAACGTTTCGCTACCTTGGCAAAGGGCATCGCCTGGTTGAAGGCCTGGAGAAGATTACCGGCAGCGCAAAGTATGCGGGCGACCTGTCGCTTCCTGGCATGCTGCACGCATGTCTGGTGCTGAGTCCGTATGCTCACGCGCGGATTGTCTCGATTGATGCCGACGCTGCCCGGGCAGCGCCTGGCATTGTCGCCGTGCTGACCGCCGAAGACCTGCCGACGCGGGATCGCGCCGTCAATTCACGCCATAGCGCGGTTCTGGCAAAGGATCGCGTCCTCTGGCGCGGCCAACCCGTCGTGGCAGTCGTCGGTGAAACCGAAGCGGCAGCGCGTGATGCCGCCGACCTTGTGCTGGTCGAGTATGAGCCGCTGCCGCCAATCGTGGATGTGCGCAAAGCCGCTATGCCCGACGCGCCGGTTATCTGGCCCGAAGGGCTGCCCAAAGAGGGCGCCGACCTGACCGCAGCCCATGCTGCGGTTGACAAAGGCGAACAGGAAACAACCGGCGCGCCCTCGAACATCCACGACGAGGTGCATTTCGCGCGCGGCGACGTGGAACGCGGCTTCGCTGAAGCCGATGTCGTCATCGAGCGCGTCTACTGTACCCCGATGGTTCACCAGGGATACCTCGAGCCGCATGCGTCGGTTGCTGAACCCGATCCGTATCGTGGCAGCGTCACCGTCTATGCCAGCACGCAAGGGCAATTCAGCGTGCGTGACGAGGTGGCGCGCCTTTTGTCGCTGCCGAAGCACAAGGTGCGCGTTGTGCCCATGACGATTGGCGGCGGTTTTGGCGCCAAGTACGGCATTATCGACCCACTGGTCGCCGCCATTGCCGTGACGGTCAAACGTCCGGTGCGCCTGGTGCTGACCCGCACCGAAGATTTTCTCTCGACGACGCCCTCGCCGGCGGCGATAGTCGAACTGAAGGTTGGCGCGCGCGCCGACGGCGCGCTCACGGCGATCCAGGCGCGCGTGTTGATGGATAATGGCGTCTTTCCCTTCACCCTGGGAGGAATCGTCAGCATTCTGCTTGGCGGCTATTACAAATGCCCGAATGTCACAATCGACTGTTATGAAGTGTTGACGCATAAGCCGCAGGCTGGCGCTTACCGCGCTCCCGGAGCGCCAACTGCCACGTTTGCGATCGAATCGACGATCGACGACATTGCACGCGCGCTTGGGCGCGATCCGCTCGAATTTCGCCTGCAAAACGCTGCCGAAACCGGCGATCCGATGGGCAACAACGATCCCTGGCCCCATATCGGGCTGAAACTGGTGCTCGAGCGGCTGCGCGACCATCCTGCCTGGAAGGAACGCGAGGTTGGACCCAACGAGGGTGTTGGCATCGCTATCGGCGGATGGCCCTGCGGCATGTCGCCTGCTGCGTCGGTGTGCCGTGTGGATACCGATGGCACTGTGCGCGTGCATGTCGGATCGGTCGATATTTCCGGCGTCAACTCCTCACTCGTGCTGGTAGCTGCCGAGATCCTCGACATCCCGCCTGAACAGGTGGAACTCATTCAAGGCGATACCCGCAGCGGTCCATTTGCCGGTCCTTCCGGCGGCAGTCAGACGACCTACAGCGTGGCGGGGGCGGTTGCGAATGCAGCCCGCGCCGTGCGCGAGAAACTGTTCCATGTGGCGGCAGACCACTTCGAAGCCAGCGCCGCCGATCTCGAACTCCGCAACGGGATGGTGAGCGTTAAGGGTTTCCCCGATAAAGCGATCTCGATCGGTGAACTGGCAGCAATCGCTGAAAGCAGAGCAAGTGGACCGGGACCAATCGTTGCAGAAGGAGGCGCCGCCGTTTCTGAGAATGCACCCGGCTTTGTCGCCCACCTGGCAAAGGTGCGCGTCGATCCCGAAACCGGGCAGGTGACGCTGAAACAGTACATCGCCATCCAGGATGTCGGATTTGCCCTCAATCCGACGATGGTTGCCGGTCAAATCCATGGCGGTTCGGCCCAGGGCATTGGCTGGGGACTGTACGAGGCAATGGTGTATGATGAGTACGGCCAATTGCTGACTGCCAGTTTCATGGACTACAACCTGCCCACGTTCGATCAGGTTTCAGACATCGAAGCGGTGCTGGTCGAAAACCCCTCGCCGCACGGTCCATTCGGCGCACGCGGCGTCGGCGAGCCGCCAATTACTGCCGGCGCTGCGGCAATCGCCAACGCCATCCGCGACGCTACCGGCGTGCGCGTAACCGAGATTCCGATCCGCGCAGAAACGCTGTGGCGGGCGATGCACGATTCACAGAAGGGGCAGGTCTGAGACCTGCCCCGACGCCCATATACAGGTCTGAGGCATTCCCGCCCAAATGTGGCCGCCGATCATGGCGCCTCACCCCATCACATTGACCTTCTCCGGCGCAATCTTGAATCGCACCCGTCGCTGATCCGGCGGATTCGACGTGAAGCGTTCTGCGCCGGTGTATCGCCGTGCCAGGTAGTCGATATGCACACGCCCTTGCTCCTCATTGACCTCGACAACCGGGCCGCGAATCTGAATGTACCGGTAGATGTTGTCCGGATCGATGACCACCAGCGCGACATAGGGATTCGCCCGAATTGCGCGATCTTTGAGCCGACCGACAGCAGTATTCAGGTAGATGTATCCATCTGCGAAGTGAAACCAGACCGGCGTCGCTTGCGGTGTGCCATCGGGCAAGGTTGTCGCCAGGGTCATGATCAACGGTCACTCGAGCAGATCGCGGTGCGACTCCGGGATTTCCGCCGGCAGCGTGGCGTGATGTCTCATACGACGCTCCATTATGCTTTCAAGCGCGGCATGACCTGTTCGCTGAACGCTTTGATGAACTGCTCCTGATTGCGTCCGACATTGTGCACATGAATCTCATCGAACCCCAGATCGATGAACTGCTGAATGTATGCACGATGTTCTTCAAGATCGGGTGAGATCAGCATCCGATTCTTGAAGTTTTCCGGGCGCACCAGTTTCGCAATCTCGGCGAAATCTTCCGGGCTGCGAATATCCTGTTTCGGGAAGGGCATGCCGCCATTGGGCCATTCGATCAGTGCATTCTGCATGGCTTCTTCATAGGTTTCCGCCCACGACATGTGCAATTGCAGCAGTTTCGGCATCTGTGCGGGATCTTTGCCCGCCTTCCGCGCACCCTCTTCGAACTTCCCCAGCAGCATGCGCAGTTTGTCGGGGCTGGCGCCGGGTGTGATAATCCCATCGCACTCTCTCCCCGTCCATTCCGCAGTCACCGGTCCAGCCGTTGCGATGTAGATCGGCGGCGGGTTCGGTGGCAACGTCCAAAGACGAACTCGCTCCATTGTGAAGTATTTCCCGTCATCGTGGCGAGCAACTTTGCCGGTGAACAGTTTTTTGATGATGCTCACCGCTTCCTGGAGCATCTGAAGGCGGATGTGCGGCTCGGGCCAGACGCCGCCGACCACACGTTCGTTCAGCGCCTCGCCGCTGCCCAGCCCCAACCAGAAACGACCGGGAGTCATTGCAGCCTGGGTTGCAGCCGCTTGCGCCACAACCGCCGGATGGTACCGGAACGACGGGCAGGTCACACCCGGACCAAATGTCAGGATGCGCGTCGTTGCCCCAAGCGCCGCCATCCAGCTCCAGACAAACGCGCTGTGCCCTTGTTGCGGCACCCACGGCTGAAAATGATCCGCCGCCATGACTCCCTTGAAGCCGTGCTGCTCGGCAAGCTGGCAGTATGCCAGCAGATCGTTCGGATGGAACTGTTCTAAGGCTGCGGCATATCCGATAATCGCCATCGATGTGCTCCTTTACGTTCAAAAAACTCCCGCGCCAGGCGTTGCGCCGTTGTATTTCCGGGTTGCTGCGCCAGCCAGATCAGATCGTTGATCTTGTCGATGTCACGCTCGAGATGCGGCATGCGCACAACATGCACCGGCAACCCACGACGCCGGGCTTCTGCACAATGACGCACAAAACTGCCAGGACCAAACAGGAACGTCCATCCTCGTGCAGGATGGACCAGCAGCAGGTTCGTTCCGCCATCATGGGCTGGTGTGAGCGCCACGCCGGATGTTGCCGATAGCGTTGCAATGTCTTCTGCGCGCAGCAGCGGGATGTCTGAAGGCGTCACCAGGAGAGCGGCGGCGCCAGGCACATCCGCAGCCGCCTGACACAGTGCAGCGTTGAGATCAGACGTCTGATCCACAGCAACCGCTGCGCCGTACACGGCTGCTATTTGATACGCTGCCACATCCCGGCTAATCACTGTTATCCGGTGAACCGGCGATTGTGACAGCGCCGCCAGCACATCGCCAAGCATCGCCAGCGACAACTCCCGCCGTTCGTGTGCATCGAGCGCGTGCGCCAGGCGTTGCTTCGCCTGACGTAACTCTTTCACCGGAACAATCGCGTGGATCTCCATATCGACGTCCCATGCTGCCTGGTAATACCAACTTGCGGTCAGTCAGACAAGATGTTCGAGCGCTCGGTTTGCAAGGCGTAACAATCTACAACGCCCTGGCATCAGCAGCCCCAACCGGGCTTGCACGTGCGGTGCGCGCCGTCGAACCGCCTGCGGTGAGCAGGGTCGAACTGCCTGCGGCGAGCAGGGTCGAGCCGCGCCCTCAGCGAGGGCGTTCGCCCGCAGCGCCGGCAGTAGTGTATGAATGACCGCGCATAAATCCGCTGCCGTGTTCAAGCCCATTCCAGACGCCGCCCGCCGCAGATGAACCGGCGCTGTAGCGACTAGTACGAGCGACACCGTCTGGCGGTTCTTGCAGCATCGAGCGTTGCTTCAGCCAGACGCCGTTTCTCGGCAGGACCGCGCATCACGGTGTCGGTCACCGCCACATCGACGCCAGACACGCGAAGGTCATTCGCCAGATCGGCATCCGCCTGATCGATCACGAGCACATCGATCACGCCACGATAGCAGGCAGCCACACCGCGCACCGACACCTCCAGCCCAACGGCGCGCATCAGCGGCGCAGCCGGACCCTTGACCGGCGCGCCGGCAATGATCGGGCTGACTGCCACCACCGGCGCCGACGATGCCACAATCGCGTCACGCACGCCGGGCACCGCCAGAATCGTGCCGATACTGACGACCGGGTTGCTCGGCGCGATCACAATCGTCTCAGCCGCGCGCAGCGCTTCAAGCACTCCCGGCGCCGCACGCGCCCGCTCGACGCCGACAAAACGCACCCCAAGCGCCTCATCACGAGCGCGGCGCTGCACCAGATACTGTTGAAAATGCAACCATCCCACCGGCGTGGCGATCTCAGTCGCTACCGGATCATCGCTCATTGGCATCACCCGCACACCGACATTCAACGCGCGGCGAAACGCATCCGTCACCTGCGAGAGAGTCCATCCGGCACGCAACAACTCAGTGCGGCGAATATGCGTCGCCAGGTCACGATCGCCGAGTTTGAACCAGGTCTCAGCGCCGAGTGTCGCAAGCATGGACAATGTGTGCGTGGTATCGTCACGAATCCCCCATCCCTGCGCTGGATCGACGATTCCGGCCAGTGTGTACGTCACAATATCGATATCCGGGGATACATGCAACCCGTGGAAGACCATATCATCGCCGGTATTGACGATAGCTACGATGGTTTCCGGTGGCACGACCTGCACCAACCCTTCGAGGAAACGAGCGGCGCCAACGCCGCCCGCCAGGACGACAATCATACAACGGCTCCATCCGGGTCAATCGAAGCGAACGATCAATGCCTCGAGCGGCAATCGCTCCCGGCGGACCGGTTCGGCAGCGGCATACCCCACTGTAATCAAGGCATGGGGTATCAGCGCCGGATCCAGGTCGAGCGCCGCCGTGACAACTTCCGGGCAAAACAACGGGGCGCACATCCACCCGCAGTCCAGCCCAAGCGCATACGCGGTGAGCAGCATATTCTGAACAGCGCAGCCGAGGCTTTGCACTGCCATAGTCACTTCGGCAGCATGACGCACAGCATCGGGGTAGGCATCGAGATCGACCGTATACAGACACGGCAGAATAACCACAGGGGCGCTCGTAATCCGTTCATATGACTTGCGCGCACGCAAGTCGATCGTCGCAGCGTCCTGACCATCGAGTGCAAGCTGGCGACGCCATTCATCGCCCATGGCCTCCGCAAGCGCACATTTGACTTCCGCGCGGGTCAAAACCACGAACCGCCACGGCTGCCGGCCGTGTGGCGAAGGCGCCCAACGAGCCGCTTCGAGCATCGCCAGGATATACTCACGCGCAACAGGACGATCCGACAGGCGACGCACCGAACGCCGGCCACGGATAATTTCCGCCAGCGAGAGTGACAGACGATTCGTTTCAGCGGTCATCATGAACTCTGGCGCTCCTGCGGTCTTTCTGCATCCATCAACGGAACAGATCGCGTTCCGGCGCCCGGATTAAGACACGCGCGCCATCATCGGAGGGCGCCACTGAATACCCGCGCACCACCGCAGCGGGGATCCGATCCACTTTACCCATAACCAGTTCCGCAGCCGAAGCCAATTCATCCGCCACGGCAATCACGCTGGCATGCATGGTATAGCCATATGGATCTTGCTTCCCGACATAGTCAGCCAGTGGTGCGAGACCGGCGGCGCCGATTGCCACATTCACCTGTCCTTCGCGCCACGGTCGCCCAAAGGTATCCGAAATAATGACCGCCACATCAGCCTGGCAACGTTCACGCAGCGCCAGGCGCAGGCGCATTGCCGAAGCATCGGGATCGACGGGGAGCAACGTCACAAAACGCTCATCGGCTACATTCGACTCATCGACGCCAGCGTTGGCGCAGATGAACCCGTGATGAGTTTCGGTAATCAGAACACCGCGATCCATCCTGACAATCCGCCGACTTTCACGCAGCACCACCTCGTAGTACGCAGCATCTTTTCGTCCTTGCAATGCCGCCATACGCGCCATGTGCGACGGCTCAATCGTTTCCAGGTTTACCAGGCGCCCTTCCGCCTTGGACACAACCTTCTGCGTCACAACCAGCACATCGCCGTTTTCAAGCGCTATCTCATTCCGTTTCAGCGCATCGACGAGAACATCAGCGAGATCATCGCCAGGTTGCACATCACCGATGCCACGTATTGGAATAATGCAGATACCATCGTTCATCGAACAACGTCCTCATACGCCGGACCAGAGTCTACAACCCTGGCCTCCAGCGAGAAGCGCGAGAAACGGAACGCCAGTCATTGTACCACGTCCGCCCCCCATTCCTGAACAGACAGGAACATGGAAAACTGTTCACATGTTGCGCAGCCGTAGTTGTTGCGTCGGTAGGGCGACGCACCCTCGAAGCAGACAAGCGGCAACATCGCCTTCTGACAATTGGCGCTCAAACCGAACGAAAGCCGCCGCTCAAAACAGAGCGCAACGCAAAAGCAAAAAAACAGGTGGTTTCCAGTTTGGAAACCGCCTGTTCTGCGTGGTAGCGGCGGGTGGATTCGAACCACCGACCTTCGGGTTATGAGCCCGACGAGCTGCCACTGCTCCACGCCGCGTTGATTCGGCGCACGGACCTACTCTCCCGGCGGGCGTCCCGCCAGTACCATCGGCGCTGCCGCGT